>NZ_JAIQXS010000013.1:0-145414 GCF_020166565.1 Rhizobium sp. 3T7 | reverse complement strand
TATCCGCTGGCCGCAACCTCGCTTATCCCGACCCCACTGACGAGATGCAGGCCCGCTTCTCGATGCAATATTGCCTGGCGACAGCTTTCCTCAAAGGCTCCCTTAGCCTTTCGGACTTTACACGGCAGGAGGTTTGGCGACCGGAAATCCGGGAATTCATGCCGCGCATCGAAATGCAGTCCTATTCGGCCGAAGAGGAAAGAGGCGTGGAGCGCCTGCCGCACGTCGTCACGGTCACGACGCGTGGCGGGCGAATTCTTAACAAGTCTCACTTGCATGCAAAGGGATCGCTCGTGGCGCCGATGAGTGTGCAGGAGCGCAAATTCAAGTTCATGGACTGCTTGCGCTGGGGAAATCGAGAGGTTTTCGACGGTTTTTATTATCGGCTTCTTGCGACAACGCGTTCTGGAACTTGATCACGGATGGCCCTCGTCCAGAAATAAATTGAGTGCCATCAGCCGGTAAGGTTGGATCGAGGGTTGCTACGCGGAAAAAGCTCTTTGGCCGCGAACAGGACGGAAACTCTGTTTGATCCCTTCGCCTTGAACGGATGTGAACCCGTGACCTGCCTATTTTCGGAACCCTAATCTCTCAAAGACGCAAATATCACCTTTGCGTGACGTGAAACCGAGCGAGACCGGTCGGGGCTTCCTACCATTCGGGCCTTAGCGACCGGCGCGGGGTCCTTCAGCGATCGGCACAAAGAGATTTCCGCTCTCTTCGTCCTAATAATTAGAACGATCAATTTCTGAGCAGTCAGGTAAATTGCTTTCGACAAAAATTCGCATATTAAATCAACGCACTAGACCTCTGACGCTTGGTGCCACACCAAGTTGAAGCGAATCTTGCATAATTTTCAAGCACGTACAAAATTTCATCAACACTCTTGCGAAAAGCGGCTTTTGCGTGAGACAAAGATTTTGCGAGTAGAAGCGGTCTGAGCCTTGGTTCTGGACATTGCTCGACGGGTAAACCTGTCGAGGAGATGTTAGAATGCGAGGAAAAATCAGTGCTCTCGCCCTGAAATCCGCAGAGACCGACATCGGATCTGATCAACTTCGCGCGCATCGTTGTTTTACATGCCTGAGCAGCAAGCGGCCTGAGAAACGCGATTGCACATTCGCAATGCTCATCGCGAATGGCTTCGATCCAGAGCGCATCGCCAATCTCTATTCGTCCTTAAAAACCGAACACTAATTGCGAAAGGTAGACCTATGTCCCGCACCAAGCTTGCCTTCTATGCACTTGCCGCAACCCTTTCTGCCGGTGCCGCATCCGCCGCCGACAAGGTGATCTTTCAGCTCGACTGGCTGCCCGGCGGCGACAAGGCGCCGATCTATGTCTGCATCCATGAAGGCTTCTGTTCGGAGGCCGGGCTTGAGGTGGAGATCGCTTCCGGTCGCGGCTCAACCGACGCCATCTCGCGCCTTGCCGCAGCATCCTCCGACGTCGGCGTTTCGGACATCGGCGCCTTGATGGCTGCCCGCGCCAATGAAGGCGTGAAAGTCACCGCTGTCATGTCGCTGTTCAACAAAGGACCGCACGCCTTCTACGTCGCCAAAGGTGGTTCGATCGAAAGCGTCGCCGACGTCAAGGGCAAGACGATCGCGACGTCGCCTTTCACATCGTCGAACGTCTATCTGCCGCTGGTGCTCAAGGACGCCGGCATCGACATGGCGGATATCAAGCTCATCAAGGCTGATCCGGGCGCACTCGGCCCGATGCTGATGACAGGTAACGCCGACGGCATCATCGCCTGGATGACAGACCTGAGGCGCTACAGCAATCAGGGTAAGGAGGCTGGCAAAGAGATCGTCGCCCTGCCCTGGTCCGCAGCCGGCCTGGAGCTCTATTCCGCCTCGCTGATCGCCAGCGACAAGTTCCTTGCCGAACGTCCCCAGGTCGCCGCCCGCTTCGTCGCGGCCTACAGGAAATCCGTCGAGTTTGCGAAGGAAAATCCGCAGAAGGCTGCTGCGGCTGTCACCGCCATCGTGCCGGAACTCGGCTCGGAAGATGTCGAGGGTTCGCTTAAGGATACGCTGCCTCTGATCTTCAACGAGGTGACGCAGAAGGACGGCCTTGGTGTCTTCGAACCCGCTCGCCTCGCCGAAACATGGCGCCGTGTCTCCGAAGCCCAGGATATCGATCCGGCCAAGCTCGATCCGGAAACCATGGTCAACCGCACGTTCGCCGCAACGGAGTAACCGTCATGGCGACGCCCGCTATCCGCTTCGACAGGCTTGGGCAGGTCTTCGAGACCCGGTCCGGGCGCACGGAGGCCCTGCGCGACGTCAGTTTCGATGTTGCCCGGCATGAGTTCGTGTCCATCCTCGGCCCTTCGGGCTGCGGAAAATCGACCCTGCTGCGGATGACCGCCGGCCTGCTGGAACCGACGTCCGGTTCGGTAGAGGTTTTCGGCCTGCCGGTGACGGCCCCGCGGGACGACATTGGCATCGTCTTCCAAAAGCCGACGCTGCTTCCCTGGGCGACAGTCGAAGACAATGTCGTGTTTCCCGCCCGCCACAAGACCGGCCGGGTGACGGCAGAAGAACGCGAACGGGCGGGCGAACTTCTAAGGATGGTCGGGCTTTCCGGCTTCGAGAAACGCCTGCCGGACGAACTGTCCGGCGGCATGCAGCAGCGCGTCGGCATTGCCCGCGCATTGCTGATGGACCCGGATATCCTGCTGATGGACGAACCGTTTTCCGCGCTGGATGCCCTGACCCGCGAGGTCATGGGTTTTGATCTCCTGCGCATCTTTTCAGAGCGTCCGAAGACCGTCGTCTTCATCACCCATTCCGTCAGCGAAGCAGCGCTTCTGTCTGACCGTGTGCTGGTGATGACGGGCCGGCCCGGCTCCATTCTGACTGAAGTCAACGTTCCCGTTACGCGGCCGCGTGGCCCCGAAACTGCAAAGGACAAGGCGATCCATGAGCTCTCAGACTATCTCCGCGATCTCCTCCTCAACCGCCATGCCGCGTGAAGGCGAAGCGTCCCGCACGCAGCCTGCCCTGGTGAAAAGGGTATCTGCTTGGCCGGGTGTCACCACTGCGATAGCCTTGATCGGCACCGTTCTGTTATGGGAAGCAGCGGCCCGGCTTCTCTCGATCCCCACCTATCTGCTGCCGCCGCCGAGCGCGATCCTCGGTTCATTCTCGTCCATCGGCTTCGAGCGTTGGGCAGGACATATCGGTGCGACATTGCGGGTGGCGTTGTTCGGTTACGCGCTGTCGATCGTCATTGCCATTCCGCTCGCCGTCATCATGATGCGTTCGCCTTTGCTGTCACGGACGCTTTATCCGCTGCTCGTCGTCGTCCAGTCGACGCCGGTCGTGGCGATCGCTCCGATCATCATCGTGGTGCTGGGTGCCGGCGATGCGCCGCGTGTCGTCATCACCTGTCTCATCACGTTCTTCCCTCTTGTCGTCTCGACGGCCACAGGGCTTGCGGCGACGCCACCGGAGCTGATCGAGTTGTCACGAAGCCTGCGTGCTTCCGGCTTGCGTGAAATCACTCAAATCCGTCTGCCGTTTGCCGTGCCCTACATCTTCTCGGCCCTGAAAATCTCCATCACGCTCGCTGTCATCGGCGCCGTGGTTGCGGAGTTCTGTGCCTCGGAGGCAGGAGTCGGTTATTTCATCCAGTTGTCGACCTCGCTGTTCAAGCTGCCCCAAGCCTGGGCCGGGCTTTTTGTGCTCGCGGCGATGTCTCTCCTCCTCTTCCAGATTGTGGTTTGGGTCCAGAAGCTCCTGTTTCCCTGGAGTCTGCCAAAAAACCGCTGATCCCCTCCGGAGTAGAAGCAGTCGGGCTCTGGCCCGGACATTGCTCCTCAACCGCCGGTCCGCCGGCTATTCCCAAGGAGAATGCCTATGAATATGCAATCAGACAATCTTGCCGAACTCGCCAAGGAAGCGACGATCGGCGGCATGGGGACGACCGTGGATCGGGAAATCCCGGTTATCGATCTTTCCGATTTCGAAAACCGCAAGCAGGAAATCGCCGACGCGCTGTGGCAGGCTTCGGTCGATATCGGCTTCTTCCAGGTTTACAACCACGGCATCCCCCAGGAAGACATCGATGCAGCCTTCGACACCGCCTGGACCTTCTTCGAACTGCCGGCCGCAGTGAAGGCGAAAACCCCCATGCCCAAGGGCGTCAATGCCGGCTGGGAGTTCAAGGCGCAGGTCCGCCCTTCCACCGGCACGCCGGATAACAAGGAAAGCTTCCAGCTTACCCGGCCGGACATGATCCGCCTCAACCTTTGGCCAAATGAAGACGATCTCCCGGATTTCCGCGAAAAGATGCTCCGCTTCGAGCGGCAGAACTGGGAACTGGGCATGCGCATCCTGTCATGCTTCGCGCTGAAAATGGGCTTTGCCGAGGATTTCTTCACCAAGGCCCATGATCCGTCATCGGAAGAATATCAGTCGACATTGCGGCTGATCCACTACATGTCAATGGAAGACGCCAAACCGGAAGATTTCCAGTCCTGGCGAGCCGGTGCGCATTCGGACTTCGATTGCCTGACCATCCTTCACCAGAAGGAAGGCGAAGGCGGGCTTCAGGTTTGCCCAGGCAAGGATGCGGCACTGAAGCAATGGACCGACGTTCCGCCACGCAAGGGTTACATCACCTGCAACATCGGCGACATGCTGATGCGCTGGTCGGACGACCAGCTGCAATCCACATTGCATCGGGTGCGCATGCCGCGTGAGGGCGAGTATATGGGTCGCCGTCTGTCCCTGCCTTTCTTCTGCCAGGCAAACCGTGATGCCGTCATGCAGGGTCCGCTCGGCAAATACGAGGCGATCACGGCCGGCGAATATCTGACCCGCCGCATCAACGCCAATTTCGCCAAGAAGTGACGTTGAAGATGGTCCGTTGCAATGACATCGTGGGACAGTCAATCCGACTCCCGTCAGGCAACGGACCAATCATGCTTCATGGACGCGCGCTGCGCTACATCGACGAAGTGGCCCGACAGGGCTCCATCCGCAAGGCGGCGAAGACATTGCATGTCGCCGCCTCCGCGGTGAACCGCTACATACTGGAGCTTGAAGAAGAGCTGCAGGCGCCGATTTTCGAGCGCCTGCCGCGCGGCCTGAAACTGACCAGTTCCGGCGAAATCCTGATCCAGCACATTCGTGAAACCCTGCAGGCGCATCAGCGCATGCGTGCGCAGATCCAGTCCCTCAAGGGGCTCAATCGCGGCGAGGTGGTGCTGGCGACCATGGCAACGCTCGCTGCGGGCCGGATTGCCGAGATCGTTGCCGCCTACCGAGAAAAACATCCGCAGGTCAGCCTGCGGATCATGGTCGGCGACCGGACGACTGTTGCGGAGATGGTTGCGCTCGGCCAGGCCGATCTCGCCATTGCCTACAACCTGCCGGACGATACCCGGCTGCAACGCGCCGCCGAATTCCGCCATGCGCTGGGAGCCGTCGTCGCGCCCGCCCATCCCCTCGCAAACCGCAAGACCGTGCGCATGTCCGATTGCCTGCTCTATCCGCTGGTTCTGGCGGATCGATCGCTGTCGCTGCGCGAGGTCGTCGAGGCGACTGCCCCGGCGCGTGCCACCCTTGTTCCCGTCGTCGAGACCAATTCGATGGAACTGATGAAGCGCCTTGCCCGGACAACGCCTCACATCACCTTCCTCAACCGGCTCGATGTCGACCGCGAAATGGCGACCGGCGACCTGGTCTTCATTCCGCTGACGGGAACCGGCTCGCTGCAACGGCTCAATATCCTCCACCGCGCCCGCGGCTCGCTTTCGCCCGCCGGCAGCCATTTCATGCAATTCGCGCAGGAGCGTCTGCTCGCCTCGTTCGACGAGAGCTGACCGCTCGGCAACCCATCCAATAGAGACCCACCATGAACGATCTTTCCCTGTTTCCCAGCCTTGCCGCCCGTCTGTCGAGACCCGAGCGCATTCGTCTTACGAAGGCGCGCGTCCCGGTCGCGCTGCTTGCAGATGACGTGCCTGGTGGTGCGGAGGTGGACCGGGACGGTTCCGCCCTCGTCGATATTCTGGTCGAGAACGGCAGGATCGCTGCGATAACGCCGGCCCTTGCCGATGGTGGCGAAGATGCAGTCGCGCTCGACGGCCGCCATGTCTGGCCGCTTCTGATCGACGCGCACGCCCATCTCGACAAGGGCCACACCATGGGACGTGCGCCCGATTCCGGCGGCACGCATCCCGGCGCGCGCGCCGCGACGACGGCGGACCGGCTTGCCCACTGGAATGCCGACGACCTCCTGCGACGGATGGAATTCGGTCTTGCAACGGCCGACGCCCATGGCGTGGCCGCTATCCGCACCCATCTCGACAGTCACGAGGGGCAGGCGGAAATCACCTGGAGCGCGTTTGCCGAAACGCGCGAGCGTTGGAAAGGCTGCATCACCTTGCAGGCTGCCGGCCTCGTGCCGCTCGATGCCTATCGCGACGACTATGGCGCCCGCCTTGCCGATATCGTTGCCGTCCACGGCGGCTTGCTCGGCGGCGTCACCCGCGCTTCCGGGGGTACCCACGGGTCAGGCCTCGACGATATCGACCTGCTGCTCGACCGGTTGTTTGCGCTGGCGAAGGAACGGGAACTGGATGTTGATCTACATGTCGACGAGGCGGCACAGGCCGATGCCCTGCCGCATGTGGCGCGTGCCGCCATCCGCCACGGTTACGAGGGGCGCGTGACGTGCGGCCACTGCTGTTCGCTTGCGCTTCTGGGCGAGCAAGAATTGCGCGACACGATCGCGCTGATCGCCGATGCCGGCCTCTCGATCATCACGCTGCCAACCGTCAACATGTATCTCCAGGATCGCGAAGACGGCCGCACGCCGCGCTGGCGGGGGGTCACGCCCGTGCAGGAATTGCAGGCGGCTGGCATTCCGGTCGCCGCGGCCGGCGACAATTGCCGCGATCCGTTCTTTGCCTATGGCGATCACGACATGCTGGACACCTGGCGGCAAGCGGTGCGCATCCTGCATCTCGACCACCCTTACGCGGATTCGCCCGCGCTTGCCGGCCCGGCCCCGGCCGGCATCATGGGCATCGACGCCGGCACGATCAGCGTGGGACGTTCGGCAGACCTTATGATCCTGGAGGCTTGGAGCCTCGATCAGGTCATCGCTCGCCCACACGCCGACCGCGTCATTCTCCGCAAGGGTATCCTCGCCAATAGGGCATTGCCATCCTACAGCACGCTTGCAGATTTCCAGCCGGCCGGAGCCACTCGCATATAGGAAACAAAAACAATACGCCGGCGAAACTCGTCGGTTCCCTTGGCTATTCAGTTTTCATGTCGCTACTTGACCGCCGTTTTTAAGGCCTTCCTGCACGACCCGATCCGAGCGGCCGGCGAGCGCCTTGGACATGGCGCTGGCCGCTATTAATAAGCATATCCTGCAGTCGGAAGAGGCGATGAGCGCCCCCTTGTTCGCACGCTTGCCGCGCGGACTGCGGCTGATGCCGCCCGGTGAAATCCTCGTCGCAAATGTGCGCCGCACCCTCAAGGAATTCAACCAAGTCGAATCCGATATCCTCGACATGAAGACCCTTTGAAAGCGACGAGATTGTCATCGCCGGGATGGGGTCGGCCTTGCCGGCAGCACCGTGGCATAGTCCGGGGGTACATTTCACGGCACGTCACCGGTGCCTCAAGGTCGCAATCCGGACAGTTCGTACGCGATATCGACTAGACCCTTCTGGATGGACAAGCGAATCTTGACCTCGTATTCAACGCCGCTCCGCCCGCCGACCATCAACACCGAGCCTGCAAATCAAACCAGCCGTCTTTGCGGCTACAGTCGATGTCACACGCTGACCTTCTGCATGTGGTTGCCTTGATGGGATTGGAACCGCTGACCCACTCGTTCAATCGCTATTTTTGGATTAAATTGTCCAATCAGAGCAGCTAGTTACTTTCGGAATAGCTGGTAAGGGGCAATTGCAGACAGTTATGGTGAAGATGCTGACGTGGTGGGTCAGCCTGTCGAGCAACGCACCGGTCAGCCGCTCGGACCCCAGCACCGGCGTCCAATATCGTTCCGGCCGATATCAGCCGCTGTGTTCGGGGTTTCTACGCCCCAAAGCGGTACGTGCCGCTTCAAGTCTTGTATAGAGAAGATGTATTATTGACGCCATTCCCCCGAACGTTTGCGCCGCTCGAGCTGAAAAACGTCTCAACGTTTTAGGGTGGCGTCTCTGAGTGAGGTCGACAGAGCGTCAGGCGTCCCGAGCTATTTTTATGATTTTGTCGACGGCTCCGAAAGCGGTCGTGAAATCGGGCCGGTGTCCATAGACCAGATGGTCTAGAAATTTCGCGTAGCGATCGGCGAAATCTTCATCAGTCGATATCTTTTCATAAGCGCGAAGGGTCTCTCCCTTCGGGTCTTTCACATAATCGGGATATTTCTCGCCGCGTGTTGCGGCTTCTTCTTTCATCGTTCCGAGCGCTATCGCGACCGCCTCATCTAGATCATATTGCCCATCCATGCGTGACAAGTCGTAGACGTGACGAACGAGGGTATGATCGAAATCCTCTACGCCTGCGAACGCAGCGCCGGCACGGCGGCCGAGTGCAACAAACTTGTCTGCCGCTGTCTCTACAAGCCTGACGCACGCAACATCTTGCGCCTCTGCCGAGGCCCCTGTTGCTTCAGCGACGAACGAACTGACGGAAAGTCTCTGTGGCTCTGTGCAAACCGGGAAGGCGGCGATCTCGATCTTGATCTCCGGGCGTAGAACGCCTTCGCCTTTTGCAATTGGTTCGTACGGCAAATCGTAACGAACGTATCGATCGTTCTGCTTCACGACGTAGTGCTTCTTTACAGCTGCACCATCATCTGATTCCAGCTTGAAGCCAGCGCCTTCCAGTCGATCGTTCACGGCAGCTCTTAGACGCTTAAGTTCGCCTCGAGACGGGTCCGCCTTTCAGACGATGCGAAGATCGATGTCTTCGGACATCCTCTCGAGTAGGCGGTAGGCACGGCCTAGTGCCGTCCCACCACCGAAAGCCAGAGTCAGCCCATCGACCTCCACATCGTGGATGGCAGCCAAAGCCTTGACGACAAACCAGTCCTTTTCGACCAGCGCTAAAGAAGGAAGATTGAAGTGCTCCTGAACCTCTAGGAGCGTCCTGTTGTCTGGCCTATCGCTCAACACGAAGCTCCGCGCGACCATCTGATAGACGGCGGCTAAACCTCGTCTTGACCTTAACTGTCGGATTCAAGGGAATCTGCGTAGATCGCCCTTCATTGTAGGCCTTCGTGCTTTCAGTCTGCTCCCAAGCAACTCCAAGCTTGTTCAGCGCCTGAATTGCGGCGCTGTGGAAACCGTTGGAGCTGGAGACCATAAGTCGGCCCGATATCCTGGATCGAACAGCGCGAGCGTAGACCCCGTAGCCGAGCTTCAGCAAAGCACCGTCACGCACAAGCAACCTGAGCGCACGCAGGACTTGATCCTCGCCGCTGAGGTCGGCAAAGTCTTTTGGAACAAAGACATCTGTCTTCTTCGTTTTCGTGACGCGGCTCTCAATTTTCTGCTTCAGCGTCTTGGATCGGCGCATGATCGGCGCTCCTTACAAAAACCCGACACAACATATATGCAAACACCCGACAAATTGCAAGGAATATTTAGGCGCATAAAGTAATTGAAAGATAAGACTATTTGAGCCGTTCCAAGCGAAATTTTAGAGCGCACCTCACAACTTTTCTGAAGCTCGTCCAATCGAAAGACCAAGCCATTTTTCACGCGACGTCAGGAGGCAGCCGAGACCTCAATCCTCGGACCACAGGTCATCAGGACCCAAGTAACGCAGTGCGACCTTTTCTGCCACGAAGAGCGGATCAGTTCAGAAAGCTTGCGTAACGCGACACCAAAGATCGTCGATACACTAAGGCTCGGGCTGCATCTTGGGCTTCGTCAGAAGAATCTGCGCCAGCTTTTGCTGTGCCCGCGAGGCCATTTTCCAACGTCCGAACGGCGACTTGAAGAAATGAGGCGCGGTGAAATCCGATGGAGCGAGCGAGATCATGGCTGGGAGGTCTTGATCCCTTCGAACGCGTTCAAGAACTCGAATTCTTCATTCTTCGGAGCAAAGCCATTCCGATTGGTGCTGCCCGATCTCATGGACCTCTACCACTATCTGAATGCATACATAGATCGCCACCGCGGAATCCTTCTTGGCGAGGCAGATGACCCAAGAACCTTCTTCGAAGTAGGCCGAGGCCGGTCGCGACCGTCATTGTTCCTGCAGTGTCGTAGACCGCATCGAACCGTTCCTCGAGCCTCGACAGGTCGGCTCGTGCGGCACGTTTGGTCATTTAGCTGTAATGTCTCTATCTTCGGGGCGATTTCGAGTGAGCGATCGGCTCGATTGATTACCTCCGGTATGTTTGAAGACAGCTATTTCGCAATGACTCTGCACGAATGGCAATACGGGATGGATGGCGCGGCTCAGCCGTAAAATTATCCTTGCAAATCTGGAATTGCGATCCATAAATGCAAGGATGATTAAGCGCCGAATATCCACTGAGCTGACCGAGTTGATCGACACGAGTCCAGCTGTCGCACTAATTGGCCCGCGTCAGGTCGGCAAAACGACGTTGGCACTCTCAATAGCCGATCATCGCCCATCGATCTATCTCGATCTGGAATCGGATGCTGACCGCGCCAAACTCACCGAACCGGAACTATACCTCAGCCAGCATAGCGACAAGCTCGTTATCCTGGACGAGGTTCACCGACTACCTAATCTTTTCCAGAATTTGCGCGGGCTTATCGACCGCGGCCGTCGAAGAGGGAGAAAGGTTGGGCATTTCCTGCTTCTTGGATCCGCGTCCATCGATCTATTGAAACAGTCTGGTGAGACGCTGGCCGGTCGCATCGCTTACCTTGAAATGGGTCCGGTCAACGGCTTGGAAGTACCTGCTGATGATCTGAACACTCTATGGCTACGAGGTGGCTTCCCGGATAGCTTACTCGCGGTGAGTGATCGTGCAAGCCAGCGCTGGCGGCAAGACTTTATTCGCACCTATCTGGAACGGGACATTCCCGTGCTTGGGCCCCGTATTCCCGCCGAGACATTGCGGCGCTTCTGGACCATGCTTGCCCATCACCAATCTGGGCTTCTAAACGCCGCAGAATTTGCGCGTGCACTTGGCGTCGATGGCAAGACAGTCGCCTCCTATCTCGATCTCCTGGTTGATCTACTGCTCGTACGACGCCTTGAACCTTGGCATGCAAACGTTGGAAAGCGTCTTGTAAAATCGCCACGGGTCTATGTTCGTGACAGTGGTATCACTCACACACTCTTGGGGCTAACGACCCAGGAGGACTTGCTCGGTCACCCAGTCGCCGGCGCAAGTTGGGAAAGTTTCGTGATCGAGACGTTGATTGCCGCAGCACCGCTCGGAACACAAAGCAATTTCTATCGGACGTCCGCGGGTGCCGAAATCGATCTGCTTCTCACTCCACCGGGCGGTCGTCCTTGGGCCATTGAAATCAAGCGTAGCCTGACACCGAAACTCGAGAAAGGCTTCTATCTTGCGTGTGAGGACCTGAATCCATCACGGCGCATCGTCGTCTATCCCGGGCCGGAGACCTTCCCGCTCAAAAGCGACGTCGAAGCAATGCCGCTCGCCGCATTAGGGAGCGCTCTGGCTGAACTTACTTAGCGAACCCAAAGACAAACACTGACTGCCCCCAAAGGCGGCTCATCGCCAATTTGCAGAACCTTCAGCACTCTACCATTATTCATGAGATCGTTTCGATTGGCACGCTAGATGTCATTGCTGCGCTGGGCTACGTCTGAAGCAACGTTTCAAGAGGGGTACGATGATAAGACAAATGCAGCCCGAGGATGAAAGCGGATGGCGTTCGCTGTGGACGGAGTATCTGGCCTTCGATGGAAGCGTTCTTGATGTTGTGATTCACGACAAAACGTGGTCTCGAATATTAGAAGGTAAACTAATTCACGGCTTATTGGCTTTCGAGGCTTCTGAACTTGTAGGCTTTGCGCATTACATTTTCCACCCGTCAACATGGAGCCTTAGCGAGACGTGCTACCTGCAGGACCATTTTGTCGTTCCTGATATGCGGGGTAGAGGCATTGGAAGAAGTTTGATTTCTCACGTATTTGCGGATGCTGCTGCCCTCGGTTCCTCGCGTGTCTACTGGCAAACCCAAACCGACAACCAGTCCGCCCTTGGGCTTTATGAAAAGGTTGCAGAACGTTCGGGTTATATCCAGTTCAGTAAATCGATTACCTGATACGAAGCTTAGATCGCAGTCGGCGGACTTGGGTACTGGGAACTACCGGGCGGGCTCGATAATTCCACGGTAAAAGTTCGTCGACCCGGTTCTGCTTATGGCCGTTGACGATGGCGGTGAGCGTGCTGGTCAGGTAAGCCTGTGGATCGACGGCATTGAGCTTGCACGTCTCGATGAGCGAGGCGATGGTTGCCCAGTTCTCCGCTCCGGCATCATGCCCGGCAATGTCAGACATCGTGCGACAACCACTTAAATCCATAGTCATACGAAGCTCATCAGCCAAGATTTGCATCATCTGAGCAGCACCCTGCCTTCCCCCGGGATGATGTCCCAGGGGGTGGTGTAGGCTGCCTACCGTTCGAAGCGTTGTCTGGTGCCGATCAATGGCTTCTTCGAATGGAAAGACATCTTCGGAACGGGAAAGAACAAGCAGCTGTACGCAATCGCAATGACCGATGACAGTCCCTTTGCCCTCGCAGGCATTTGGGACACGTGGCGCGACCCAGCCACTAGCGCTGAGGTTCGCAACTTCGCGGTCGTCACATGCGCGCCAAACGAGATGATGGCGAGTATCCACGACCGAATGCCAGTTATCCTGCACCGAGAAGACTACGAGCGCTGGCTGTCGCCCGAGCCTGATCCGGACGATCTCATGAAGCCCTTCCCGGCAAGCCAGATGAAAATGTCGCCGATCGGCAGGAAAGTCGGGTCGCCAAAGAACGATACACCGGACATTCTGGACGAAATCGATCCGGACCTTGAGCCCTAGTGCTCACTCAGTTCCTGATAGATTGAGACAGTCAGCCCCTTTGCGACGGTTGCCGGCACGCGCGGCCCCGTTTTGTTGGCCCCACGAAATTCAATCGAGCCAACCAAATCCGACCAGGAAAAGTCAGGGAACGTCGACGCTGCATGTATCGATGAGGGCTTCAAGCTGTGCCCGCAACCGCACGAACATGCTGACGGAAAAACTGCCGGAACTCCTTGAAGCTCTCAAAGCCCAGCGCGTTGGCCACTCTGACGACCGTTGACGGGGAAACCACGCAGCGGTCGGCGAGAGAATGGGCAGTTCCAAATGCGACGATTTCCGGATGAACTAGTGCTAGGCGAGCAACGCGCTCCTGCTGCTCCGGCAGCCGAAGCCCGGTGGCGACGATGAATTGCTTCAACTCACTGATACTGGTGGGCTTCGCAGCAGTCATGATGATGCGCTCCTCATTGTCATCGCGCCGACTTCGGCCATTTCCAAGCTAGGCGCGGAATTTAGCCTGGATGAATTCGAACGCCTCCGCCGTGTATTCCTTCGGCGCCGCAACGGCCGGATCCTGTTCCGCCTCGACAACCAGCCAACCGGCGTAGCCACTGTCCTTCACGAACCGCACAATCGGGTCGAAATCTACAACGCCGTCGCCGGGAACCGTGAACATGCCGCTCCGCACGCCGTCATTGAAACTCAGATCCTTTGACTGGACCTCGGCGCAGATTGCCTTGCGAACGTCCTTCAGATGGATATGAACGATGCGGTCGCCGAACCGCTTGATGAGCTTCGCGTAGTCGAATCCGGCTGCTGCGGCGTGTCCGGTGTCAAGAAGAAGCCCAGTTTCCGGCCCAGCCGCTCCAATGATGTCGGAGATCTCTTCGAAGGTCTCCGCGACCATCATGAGGTGGTGGTGATAGGCAAGCCTAAGGCCGTATGTGTCGAAGGGCCGCTTTCCGAACTCAGTCAGGCGGGAGGAATATCCGATCCTCTGCGTAGACGGCATGAGAAGGCGGCGGGACATCGGCTCGTCGAGCGGCGAGCCGGGCGTCATCATCGCGACCTCGCCATACACGAGGACACTGCATCCCATGGCCTTCAGAAGTTCTGCGTGCGTAGCGACGGAAGCCATCTCCTCATCGACCGACTTCTCTGCCAGTTGACCGGAGTGCCATCCCGAAGCGAGCGCAAGGGCGTTACTGTCAAGCAGCGGTTTCAGAACCGACGCTTCGCGCGGAAACTTCCTTCCCAGCTCGACGCCCGCATAACCGTTGGCCGATGCATCCCTCAAGCACGTGTCAAGGGAGATATCGGCACCGAGATCTTCGAGGACATCATTCGCCCACGACAGCGGGCTCACGGCTAGTCGTGCCTTCGACGTAGGCAGGGTTGATTGCTGGCTCATTGAATTCACTTTCATTGTGCTGACTATTGATCTGCAATCGGTTTGGTTTGTCGCCGTGCCGACAAGCCACAGCGACGGACAACTCGGACTAAAGTTCACCGGTCAGGAACTGCGCCCGGCCTCGGCCAAAAGACCAGTCCTCGTCGGCGTTCTGCGTGAAGGACACCATCACGTCGGTGGGGGCTGTCCCGCATCGTTCCTGGAGAGCCGAACAGAGGGTTTCGTAGAAGGTCGTCTTTTCTTCGGTGGACCGTGGGCGCGAGATGACTTCGACCATCACAAAACGGTCGGTCCGCGGGATATCGAGTCCTGTGTCGAGAGCACGGAGATGGCTCGGCTCGTGTTCGTTGAGGATCTGGTATCGATCCCGCTCCGGAACGTTGAACGACCTGACCATGGCGTCGTGCGCGGCATCGAGCAGCGTATCGATCTGCTCCGCGCTGCGACCGCGATAGATGTGGAACTTCATGAGTGGCATTGGGGTATCCTCGAACTGATTGTCGTTGGTCTCGGCGAGCCGTCAGGCGTCGCGTTTCATGATCCATTCGACTTCAGGAGCCGGAATGAAGCGCCACTTCCGAAGCGGCCCAGCCATCACGTTGCGGTAGTACATTTCGAAACCGTAAGGCGCTCCGCAAGGATGGTGTCCCCTCGGAACGAGGACGACGTCCCCGTCCGAAACCGCCATCGTTTCGTCCAGCTTGCCATCGTCGGTGTAAACGCGCTGGATCCCAAATCCATCGCCCGGATTGATGCGATGGTAATAGGTCTCCTCGAGGTATGTGATCCGCGGGAAGTCATCCTCGTCATGCCGATGAGATGGATAGCTCGACCAGTGTCCCGGCGGAGTGAACACCTCCGTCACGAGAAGGCTGTCGCAATAGTCCTCGTTCTCCATCGCAATGTTGTTGATGTACCGGGTGTTCGTCCCTTTGCCCCGTTCTGTGAGCGAGATGCCATCGGGGCCAATACGCCGTGCTTCGTGGCCGCTTTTACCCGGCGCGGAGCAGACGGCAATCGTGCAGTCCGTCTCTGCATTAGCGCTCCAGTCGCGCCCATTCGGAACGTACAGGCAGTGCGGCGGCGTCTTCTCTAACACGTTCATCCGCTCGCCGAGAACACCCCAATCCTGCCCGGCGGCTGTGATCGAAGCCTTGCCCTCGACCATGACGAGGATGACTTCGTTCGTTCCCGTTTGAGCGGAGGCGTGCTCGCCTGCACGCAGCCTGTAGAGCGAGAAGCTGGCATACCTCCAGCCCGCAGACTCCAGAGTGATTTGCCATGACGGCCGAAAGGCTTGCGTAGAAGATCGCTCATTGGGGGCTCCTCAATTCACCAGGCTCTGCAGGCTGATACTCCGCAGATACTGCGAGCGAGCCGCTTCTGATTTCTCAGTGCGGCCAACTTCTGGCACAGCCACGTCCCACCAGAAGCCGCCGCCGGCTTCACCGGGGCCGGGCTTCGCATCCGTGTCGATGACGATTACCGTCGGACGGTCCCTGCCTCGTGCTTTCGCGATCTGCACTTCGAGATCTGCGATGTTCTTCGCCTTGACCGCATGGGCGCCCATGGAGGCGGCATGGGCTACGAAGTCGATCTCCGGCTGCGCCTCGATGTTGCAGTCCTTGTAGAGATTGTTGAATTCCTCGCCGCCGCAATGGATCTGCAGTCGATTGATGCAGCCGTAGCCCCTGTTGTCGGTCAGGACGACGGTGAACGGGATCCGGCGCATGACCGCCGTCGCCAGTTCGGAATTCGCCATCATGTAGCTGCCGTCGCCTACGAAGCAGACGACTTCTCGCTCCGGCATCGCCAGCTTGATTCCGAGTGCACCTGCAAGCTCGTACCCCATGCAGGAATAGCCGTACTCCATGTGATAGCCGCCCTGCGCTGGTTGCCAGAGGAGCTTCAGGGCGCCGGGCATCGTTCCCGCGGCGCACATCGCAATCGTGTGATCGGTGGAGATCCGTTGCACCGCTCCAATCACCTGGGCATCGGTCGGCAGATAACCGTCGGGCTTGTTCTCCGGCGCGGCGCAGTGCGCATCCACCTTCGACAGCCAGGAGGTTCTCGATTGCGGATCGAAGGAAGAAGCCTTGTGGGATCCGAGGCGACTAGACAGCTCCTCCAACGCCACCCGGGCATCGGCGATCAGACCGACAGCACCGTGCTTGTCGGCGTCGTATGGCTGCGTGTTGATTGACACAAGTCTCCGGCTGGATTTGCCGAACAGTGCCCAGGAGCCTGTGGTGAAGTCCTGGAACCGGGTGCCCACACCGATGACCAGATCTGCATTGGCGCAGAGTTCGTTCGCCGCTGCGGACCCGTCCACGCCCGCCGCGCCGAAGTTCATCGGATGTGACTGAGCGAGAGCGGATTTACCAGCCTGCGTCTCGACGACGGGGATGCCGTGGCGTGTCGCGAAATCGGCAAGCGTATTCTCGGCCTCGGAATATATCACCCCGCCGCCACAAACGATGACCGGGTTGGCAGCACTGCGGATGAGCTGCACTACGTCCTTGAGGTCACGCCGATCCGGCTCGGGGCGACGAATCCGCCATACCTTCGGCTCAAAAAACTCAGCGGGGTAGTCGTGAGCCTCGGCCTGCACGTCCTGGCAGAAAGCGAGCGTTACGGGACCGCAGTTTGCGGGATCCGTCATGACGCGCATCGCGCGGGGCAATGCCGTCAATAATTGCTCCGGGCGATGGATCCTGTCGAAGTACTTGCTGACGGGTCGCAGGCAGTCGTTCGCAGATAGGCTGCCATCCTCGAAATCCTCGACCTGCTGGAGAACCGGGTCGGGACGACGGTTTGCGAAGACATCGCCGGGGATGAACAAAACTGGAAGCCGATTGACGTGAGCCAGTGCGGCTGCCGTGACCAGGTTCGTCGCGCCGGGTCCGATCGACGATGTGACAGCATGGGCGCGTCGGCGCTTGCTCGCCTTAGCGTATGATATCGCGGTATGGGCCATGGTCTGCTCGTTCTGGCCGCGCCACGTGGGAAGGGCATCGCCGATGCCTTCGAGAGCTTCACCAAGTCCCGCCACGTTGCCGTGACCGAAGATCGCCCATACACCCTCGATGAAGCGGTTGCCCTCCTCGGTCATCTGAACGGAGAGAAAGCGCACCATGGCTTGTGCCGCGGTCAATCGAATGCTCGTCATGTCAGTTTCCTTTCGCGACGCTGCGCGCCTCGTCCCAGATGCCGCAGAGGCGTTCGAAACGAGACGCCATGTCGATGACCGCGGCTTCGTCGGACAGATCGCCCTTCATCCAGGCGCGTGCCACGTCACCGAAGATCGTCCGGCCAACGGCGAAGCCCTTCACCAGCTCGAAAGACGCGGCAACCTGGAACGACGCGGAGAGTTCCGCTTCGGGAGCATCAAGGCCTAGAACGACGATCCCGCGCGTGTTGTCGTCATTGCGCTCGATCGCCCGGATTGCGTTTTCCCAGCCTGCTCTTGTCTTCATCGGCTCGAGTTTCCACCAGTCGGGATAGACGCCGATGTCGTAGAACTGCTGGATAAGTGTGGCAGTGGTGTCCTCGTCGACAGCGGAAACCTTCGACGGGATGATCTCCAATAGAAATTCCAGGCTGTTGCGACGGGAGGCCTCGTAGAGCCTCTTGACCGTCTCCTCCTGATTGGCGCGCTGCTCTGCGCTGTCGGAGGGATGGCAGAAGCAAAGGACCTTGACGACATTGTCGCGAGCCCATTCCTCCAGGCCACCGCAATCCAGGCCCAGTTCTGGTTCAAGCGTCAGCGGACGCGATCCCGGCCATTCGCAGGGTCGTCCGACCCACAGCCCGGTGCCAGCGGCCGCATGAAGTGCGCGCCGACCGATCCGATTGTCGCACAGGATGCCATATCCGGCTCTGCCGTTCTGGACACGCTGTGCGGCCTGCAGGCAGAGAAGCTTGAAATCACCGCCGCGCTCCAGCGTGTAGCCCGGCATCTCTTCGAGCTGCCTGCGGTGGTCGAAGGCGAAGACATGCATGCTCGGCCAGTCGCCGCTGCGGTTCGTCGACCAGTGAATCTGTTCCAGTTCCTGATCGTTACGAAGGTCCGGACGCTTCACGCCGCGTTTCAGAAAGAACCGCAGTTCCTTCAGGCTCGGATATGCAGGAGTGCAACCATGGCGACTGACGGCGAACGCGCCGCAGGCATTTGCGTATTCCAATGCCCGGGGCCAGCTTTCGCCGTCCAGCCATCCTTTCAACAGTCCAGCAAAAAAGCCGTCGCCGGCGCCAAGGACATTGAAAACTTCGATTGGGAAACCTGGTCCCTTCTGAGCGTCATCAAGCGTGTTTGGAACCCAGTCCTCGATCGCAACAGCGCCCAGAGCGCCACGCTTGCAGATGAGGGTGGCGTCCGAGACCTGCCTCACGGCCCGTAGTGCATCGACAGTGTTGGTTGACCCGCCAGCGATGTGAAACTCTTCCTCGGTGCCGACAATGAGGTCAAAAAGATGCAGGGTCGACCGCAGCTTCTCGGTGACCGCCCGGCTTTCTACGAACCTGCTCTCGCCATCGCCGTGCCCAGCGACACCCCACAGATTTGGTCGGTAGTCGATGTCGAGCGCAGTTTTCACGTCGTGCTTGCGAGCAAGCTGCAACGCCTTCATGACAGCGGCTTCGGTGCGAGGATTTGAGAGGTGCGTTCCAGTCACCACGAGCGCCCTTGCAGTGCCGACGAACTCCCCATCGATATCCTCTTCGGAAAGGGCCATGTCGGCACAGTTCTCGCGGTAGAAGATCAGCGGGAACTGGACTTCGTCACGTATTCCGAGAATAACGAGGGCGGTTAGCCGCTCGGGATCTGTCTTCACGCCATCGGTGTAGACGCCTTCACGCTCAAGTTGCTCGCGGATGAAGCGGCCCATGTGCTCGTCGCCGACACGCGTGATGACGGCGCTCTTAAGTCCCAGCCGGGCGGCGCCGCAAGCGATGTTTGTCGGACTGCCACCGATATACTTCCTGAACGACCCCATGTCCTCGAGTCGGCCGCCAACCTGGGCGCCATAGAGATCAACCGAGCTGCGGCCGATCGTGATTACATCCAGGGCTTTCTTCATGACCGTTCCAGTCTTTTGATGCGAGGGATTGCGACGGGGAGAACTGGCCGTCCGCCCCGTCGTGATAAGGATCAGCCCAGTCGCACAGGCTGCTTCTTCGAGACCGACTCGATCGCGGCCAGCGCGATTGCCAATGCGTTGCGAGCGTCGATGCCGGTTGGTTGATCGCCGATCTTCCTTTCCCGCACTGCGTTCACGAAGGAGGCGAGCTGCGCCGTATAGCCCTGCACGAAATGGTCGGTGTCGCGGCGCCAGGTGTCATTCGACACCCCGTCCTTGTCGAACAGCGTCATGCTGGAGCGACGGACATCACCCATCGTGACCATCCCGCCGGAGCCGAAGACTTCGCCGCGGATGTCGTAACCGTACATCGCGCAGAAGTTCGCCTCGGCGACGGCGATGGAACCATTGTCGAAACGAATGTTGACGACGGCCGTGTCGAGGAAGCCCTTTTCGCGAGCATCCGGGCGGACGAGAGCGTCAGCCATTGCGAATACTTCGACAGGGTTCGCGCCGGGGTTCAGCCACAGGAGGGTGTCGAAGTCGTGGATCAGCGTTTCGTAGAAGATGGTCCAGAGAGGAATCTTGTCAGGATCGGCGCCGAACGGACCCGGATCGCGCGTCAGAGAACGAATGAGCTGCGGGGCGCCGACCTTGCCTGCGTCGATAGCCGCACGGCCTTCTGAGAACGCCTGATCCCAACGACGGTTGAATCCGACCTGCAGAGGAACGCCCGCTGCCTTGGCAGCAGCAATGCCACGGTCTGCATCTTCGAGGGTCAGCGCCATCGGCTTTTCGCAGAAGATTGCCTTTCCGGCTTCCGCTGCTTGCACGAGAACATTGGTATGGAACCGAGCGGGCGTCGCGATGATAACGGCGTCCAGACCCGGCTGCGCGAGCATTGCGGCGACGTCGGTATAGGAAGCATCGACGCCGAGCTTGTCAGCAAGCTTCGCCGCCGCGCCCGGTGCGGGATCTGCAATTGCTACGAGTTCAGCATCCACGAGCCTCTTGGCTACGCTCTCGCCGTGGAAGGAGCCGATGCGTCCAGCACCGATGAGACCGACGTTGACAGTTTTGACCTTGGCCATGACTTGTATCCTGTGTGGGAATTTAGAGAGTGAATGCTTCACGGAAGGCTGCGAGCGCGGCATCGGAATCTCCGGACGCCCAGGCTTCCATTCCGATGGGGCCGGAATAGCCCATGTTCTTCAAAGCCTTTGCGACGCCGTTCCAATTGACTTCGCCAGTGCCAGGCTCGCAGCGGCCGGGTACGTCGGCGACCTGGATCTCGCCGATCCAAGGGAGTGACTTCCGGCACAGTTCGATCAGGTTCCCTTCGCCAATCTGCGCGTGATAGAGATCGAGATTCAGGCGCAGGCGGGAATGGTTGATGCTGGAAACAAGCGCGAGCGTGTCCTCCGCGCGCCCAAACGGAACGCCCGGATGGTCGACGGGCAGGTTCAGGTTCTCGAGCGTGAAGACCACGTTCTCTTCCTCGGCCATGTCGACGATGCGACGTAGCGTGTCCTGCGCCTTGAGCCACATCGCTCCTGTCACGACTTCGATCGGCTGAACCGGAAGGCCACGATCACCAAGACCTGTTCCATGGAGGTTGAGGCGCTGAACACCGAGACGCTTGCCCACCTGTGCGGTCTCACGCGCGGTCTTCAGCAGTTCATCCGCACCCTCGTCATCGGTAAGACGGCCCGTAAGGTAGCCGTTCATGATGGTGAACGTCGCGCCCGTTGCTTCGAGCTTGGCAAGATCATGTTCCGGCCAGTTCCAAAGGCCTACTCCGAAACCGAGTTCCTTGAGACGCGACGCGCGCCACTCGATCGGCTTGTCCCGCCACAGCATCTCGGCGCAGGCGGCCAACGGAAACGTGGATTGTTTAGCATTGATCATTGGGGTGCTTCCCTAGATTTTGGGTATGAGTGTCCGGGGCCCGGCACCTTCGCGCCGGACCAAATTCGTGCATATGGAAGTGATCAGATCGTCCCGCCGAGTTCCGCAGAGATCGACTGAAGTTCCTTGCCACCAGCCATCAGGTTCTGAAGGCCATCAAGGTTGATCTCGTCCTTGGCGAACGTCCCGAGGGTCTTACCGCGGTTCAACGCTGTGAATCTGTTGCCCACGGCATAGGCATGGCGCACGTTGTGGGTGATGAAGATCACGCCCAGTCCGTTGTTTCGCACCTGGTCGATGTACTTCAGAACCATTGAGGTCTGTGCCACGCCGAGAGCGGATGTCGGCTCGTCGAGGATGAGAACCTTGGCGCCGAAGTAGACCGCACGGGCGATTGCCACGCACTGGCGTTCGCCGCCTGAGAGAGTGCCGACAGCCTGGCCCGGCTCGCGAACGTCAATTCCAATCTTCTTCATTTCTTCGCTGGTGATACGATCAGCGAATTCCATGTCCATGTACTTGAACGGACCAAAGCCCTTGAGCGGCTCGCGCCCCATGAAGAAGTTGCGCGTCACGGACATCAGCGGGATCATCGCAAGATCCTGGTAGACGGTGGCGATCCCTGCATCAAGCGCACCACGGGGTCCGTTGAACGCGTGAGGCTTACCTTCGACCAGGAAGTCGCCCGACGTGGGCTTGAATACGCCGGACAGCGTGTTGATCAATGTCGACTTGCCCGCACCGTTGTCGCCAAGCAGGCAGAGCACCTCCCCTGCGTGGACACTCAGCGAAACGCCGTTGAGAGCGATGATCGATCCGAAATGCTTTACGAGATTCTTGACCTCGACGAGTGGCGTCTGAGTGTTGCTCATCAGCGTTCTCCCGTCACGCGCTTGCGAATGATGTTGTTGAAGATGACCGCGGTGAGCAGCATGCCGCCGAGGAAAACCAGATACCAATCCTGGTCGATGGAGGTGTAGGTCAGGCCGATCAGGACCATGCCGAAGACGATGGACCCGAAGAACGCGCCGATTGCCGAGCCATATCCTCCGGTCAGGAGACATCCGCCGATGACCGCTGCGATGATTGCTTCGAACTCCTTCTGGAAGCCGCGGCGTGCATCTGTGGAGCCAGCGTCGAGGACGGTCAGAATGGCTACGAGAGTGGCGCACATGGCGGTGCCAATGAACAGCGTAGTCTTCACGCGAGCAACGGGGACACCGGACTTGCGCGCGGCCTTCGGGTCGCCGCCAGAGGCGAAGATCCAGTTGCCGAACCGTGTGCGGAGGAGAATCCACGTTGCGAACAGCGCAATGAAGACGAACCAGAGGATTTCCACCGGAATGCCGGGGACCTTGGGCGCACCACTTGGGAAAGTCTCAATGATGCCGTTGCTTCCGAGCCAGGAAAACAGACCCGTGAAGGCGTCGCCAGAAAAGATCGGCGCAATCGGGCTGTCAGCGACAGCTTCCTTCATGCCGCGAAGCTGGGTTGCGCCGCCGCTCGCCCACTTCAGGCCCACGAGCGTCAGACCGCGGAGAATGAAGAGGAATGCAAGCGTGACGATGAACGACGGCAGGCCCGTCCGCATGGTGAGCTGAGCGTTGACGACACCAATGACCGCAGCGAATGCGAGCGCGATCAGGATAGCTACGCTTAGCGGCAGATGAAGGACAACCAGGGCGGTACCGAAGACGAGGCCAGCGAACGCGACCATGGATCCAATGGAAAGGTCAAACTCGCCGCCAATCATCAGCAGCGCAGCACCAATCGCAAGGATTCCAAGCTGGGCTGCGGGAGCCATGAAGTTGACCACGCCTGCGAGCGTGAACATGGCGGGGTTGGCAGTGAAGAAGAAGAAGATCGTTACGAGAACCAGTCCTGCCACGGCGCCGAGTTCCGGGCGACGTGCGAGCGCGGTCATGGTCGAGACCTTCTTCAGGCGCTCGTCGGATCGGGAAGCGGTCCCGTTCTGTTCGTTGGCCAGGGTCATGGTCGTGCCTCAAAGATGAAGAGTTAGCGTGCGCCACCTGTATCCGGTCAGACCGTATCGGGATCGGATGTCGGGCGATGATGGCGGCCCCCGCAGGAGGGGCGGGAGCCGCCTCGGGTCCGCTTAGCGGATACCCTGGGAGGATTTCTCGATAACCGAGGCTGCTGCGTCCTTCTCGACAAAGCTCGGGCCGGAGGCGACGTTGCCAGCGGGGATCGTGCCATAGCGGGCATTGAGCCCAAGGAAAGTCACAGGCAGGTAGCCCTGCAGATAGGGCTGCTGGTCGACGGCGAAGAGCGCCTTGCCCTCAGACACAGCTTTCAGGAAGCCAGCCGACAAGTCGTAGGAAGCAACCTTAACCTTGTCGCCATTGCCCATCTTCTCAACGACGGCGACAGCACGCTCGCCGACGAGCGGAGCGGACAGACCGAGGACGACGTCGATGGACGGATCGGAGGTCAGGGCAGCCTGGATCTTGGATTCGATTTCGGCCGGATCGGCAGTGGTCGGCAGAACCGTGACCTTGCCGCCTTCGAAGCCCTTCTCGGTACCTGCGCAACGCTGGTCGAGTGCGGCGTTACCAACTTCCTGGTTGACGCACAGGACATGCTTCAGACCGAGCGACTTGAGCTTCGCACCAACCTTCACGCCCGCCGGAAGTTCATCCTGGCCGACATGGAGCTTGATGCCGAGCTTTTCCGCAGCAGCAATGCCCGAGTTCATGGAGATGACCGGGATGCCAGCGGCGACGGCTTTCTGAATGGCCGGGCCAAGCGCATCCGGATCAGGGTCGGAGATCACAATGCCCGCGGGATTCTGGTTGGCTGCTGCTTCGATGAGCTGGCCCATCGCAACCATGTCGAAGGTTTCCGGTGCGCGGTAGTCGACCTTGACGTTGCTGTCCTTGCCAGCCTGCATCATGCCGTTCTTCACGATCGACCAGAAGGGGTCGGATGCCTGGCCATGCGTCACGGCGATGATGCTGATCTGTTCTTCGGCTTTTACGCCGACTGACCACGAGGCGGCGATGCCAACTGCAACCGCGCACGATGCAAGCGTCTTGATAAATGCTTTCATTTTTCTCTCCTCCGATTCCGCCACTCCAAGGCGGTGAAAGCGCTACCGGGTGCATTGTTATTGCCACCGGGTGCAAACTCTCTTGCTACCGGGTGCAAAATAGTTTGCTACCGGGTGCAAGCAGGTGCATATTATGTAAGAATGAGTTAAAAGCAAGCATTCATTTCATCGAAATCGCAAAATGGAATATATGTTCCATTTTAGGGAGGCGGCATGCGCAAAAGAGCAACGGCGAAGCAAGTGGCGGAGGCCGCAGGAGTATCGAAGTGGACAGTGATCCGCGCATTCACGCCCGGGGCCTCGATCACCGAAGCGAGCAAGCGCAAGGTGCTCGAAACCGCCGCAGCTCTCAATTACACTCCAAACCTACTCGCCAGGAGCCTTGCCACAAACACCACCGGACAGGTGGCGGTCTTCGTTGATGACTTCGCCAATCCCCAGAAGTTGCCATTCCTTGAGTCACTGACTGAAAAGCTGCAGGCCGCTGGGCTCGTTGTGATGCTCATCAACATCAACAACCACTTCGACCACGTGAACGCGCTGCTTCATGCGGACCAACGGCAGGTGGACGCCATCATCCTTTTCGGCACGGCCTTTCGCGATGAGACTCTTACTGACCTTCAACTCGGCAACGGAATGCCACCGATGTTCGTGCTTGCACGAGATAGTCAGATCGAGGGTGTTCCTGCTGTTGTCTGCGACGCGGAACTCGCACTAAGGGAAATCGTCGATCACCTTCATGCCAAGGGCTACAAGCGTCCGGGCTTCATGAGCGGTGCGGCAGCACTCTCAACCGCATTGAGGCGTCGCCAACACTTCACCGAGTTCTGGGCGGAGAAGGGAGTAACGGATATCGCGCTTCTTTCCGCCGAGAAATATAGCGCCCCGGCCGGGGCTGCATCGATCAGGCGTTACCTCTCCCAGACCGCGGCTCAAGATCGTGTCGATGTACTCATGTGTGAGAACGATATTCTGGCTATCGGCGCCATGGACGAGATTCGCGGAAAGTTCGGCCTCAGAGTGCCCGAGGACATCGCAATCGTCGGCTTTGACAACTACGAATTGGGGGGGGCGTTTGCATACGGTCTCACGACCTACGAGCAACCGCTAAACGAGATGGTCGATGTGGTCCTCAAGATGATCAAGGGAAAGATCGAGCCCGAAACGATAACGCTTCCTGGAAGGCTCATCGTGAGGCGATCCGCGTAAAGCGAGGAATATTGTAGCGCGGGAACGTAGATCAATGTCGCGAGGAGCGTTGAGAGGAGCGGTATTGCACGCTTGTCCCAACGCTCATTGCGCTTTCACGGCCGTCCGTCCCGCTCTTCCAAGTTTTGAGAAGCACCTCAATGAACTTCTCGGCGGCGGGAGACAGTTGCGCGCCGCGTCTGCATACGATCCCGATGGTTCGGGTTACCACTGGGTCAACGATTGGGCGCGAGACCAAGTATGGGTGCTCTTCCTGAGGCGTCGCCAGTCTAGGAAGAACTGAGATGCCGAGCCCAGCCTCGACAAGTCCAAGGGACGTATTGAGATGGGTGACCTCGTAGAACCAGTTCAGCCTAAGGTTATGCTTCGCGAGCGCGCCGTCCAAAAGGGCTCGATTTCCGCTCGATCGATCGACGACGACGAGTGGATAACCATCGAGTTGAGCCCAGTTCAGTTGATCGTGAACCGCAAGAGGGTGATCCTTACGCATTGCCAGCACGAACGGGTCATCGATCAACGGTTCGAACGAAAGGTCTGGATCCGAATTCCCCATCAGATTGATACCGAACTCCACCTCCCCCCGCGCGACAGCTTGCAGCCCTTCGTTCGCTGTCAAATCGCGGATACGAAGCCTGATATTAGGATAGTCAGCGCCGAACTTCTTGATGACTGTCGGCAGAAAATAGAAGGCGGCGGTCGGAACACAGGCCATCGTGATTAGTCCGCGACGTTGCGACCCACCGTCTTTGAGGGCGAAAAGGGAACCATCGAACTCCTCCAGCATCCGCCTTACAAGCGGAAGCAACTCCTGCCCTGTGGCTGTCGCCGCAACGTGACGGGTCGTCCGATCGAGCAATGGCGCGCCAATGGACTGCTCAAGCTTCTGAATGCGTCTAGTGAGAGCCGGTTGTGAGATGTTGAGCGCCTGGGCCGCTCGATGAAAACTTTCGAGGTCCACGACCGCTTGAAAAGCTCGGAGATCTAGTATCTCGCAATTGATGCTCATTTCGCAATAATCCTCTCAAACATTGCATTTAACAAATACGCCGATGTTTCGCATATTGCAATAAGCAAGCGAATTGATCCGACTTACGCAATATTCGAGGACATGTAATGAACGACCTGATACGCATACCTTGCGTCCTTATGCGCGGCGGCACTTCGCGGGGCCCGTTTTTTCTGGCTTCCGATTTGCCCGCGGATCAAGCTGGTCGCGACGCAGCGCTGCTCTCGATAATGGGATCAGGTCACCCGTTGCAGATTGATGGAATCGGAGGAGGAAACCCGGTGACGTCGAAAGTTGCGATCATCGGTCCAGCCAGCGTTCATGGGGCAGACGTCGATTACCTGTTTGCCCAGGTGCGAACCGACCGACAGATCGTGGACTACTCACCGAACTGCGGCAACATGCTCGCCGCTGTCGGTCCATTCGCGATCGAGGCCGGTCTCGTACCCGCCGGCAATTTTGACACGCTCGTACGGATTCATAACGTGAACACGGGAAAAATCATCGAAGCGAAGGTCCCGACCCGGAAAGGCGAAGTCATCTACCTGGGCGATGCGTCGATTGATGGAGTTCCGGGCCTCGCCGCTCCGATCGCCCTCACCTTCTTGGATGCGGCCGGCGCGAAAACCGGAAAGCTCTTTCCCACTGGCAAGCCGCTAGACGTTATCGCCGGGGTCGAAGTTACCGCGATCGATTGCGCAATCCCGATGGTGCTTATTCGCGCCGCAGACGTGGGCGTAACTGGCTACGAAGACGCTGCGTCGCTATCGGCGAACCATCAGCTCATCGACCGCCTCGCCTCCATTCGGACTGAAGCAGGTCGTTTGATGGGAATGGGAGATGTGTCCGACATGGTCATCCCTAAGCCGGTTTTGATTTCCCCGGCCAAGAAGGGCGGAACGATATCAGTGAGATACTTTATGCCCAATGACTGCCACCCTGCTCTCGCTACCACGGGTGCAGTCGGGATTGCCACGGCCGCCACGACTTCAGGGACCGTAGCAGCACAAATCGTCGGCGAACAACTACTGCCGACGCTGGTTCGTATCGAACACCCCAGCGGACGTCTCGACGTGCAGCTGGAGACCCGAAACGGATCGATGGTCGCAGGTCTGGTTAGGACCGCGAGGAGACTATTCGAAGGATACGCCTTCGCTAAGCCGAACGAGCGTGTTGAAAACGCTGCATAACCCGCTCCGGCGAGGACCGGAGCAAATAGGGAGGAAATCTCATGCGTAAATATCTCTTGGCAGCAGCTACCGCGCTGTCTCTCACTACCGCAGCTCATGCCGCCGACTCTGTTCGCATGAGCGTGGGCTCCTACAATCTCAACAACTTGCCCTTCCCGGTGGCCGAAAGCTTGGGGTTCTATAAGGAGGAGGGTTTGGACGTCACGACTGAGAACTTCGCTCAGGGTGGCTCGAAAGTCCTCCAGGCCCTGGTGGCCGGGTCGACCGACGTCGCTGTCGGTTTTTATGACCACACAATCCAGATGCAGTCCCAAGGCAAGCATGTCGTAGGCTTCGTCCAGCTCGCAAGGAATTCAGGCCTTGTCCTCGCTGGCAAGAGCGACACTGATTTCGATCCCGCGAAACCTGAGACCATCAAAGGTAAGAATGTCGGCATCACCTCGCCCGGTTCCTCATCCGACTTCTTTATTCGCTATTACCTCAAGCAGCATGGTCTGACCGACAATGACATCTCGATTATCGGCGTCGGCTCGGGTGCCGCGGCTGTAGCCGCTCTCCAGCAAGGAAAGATCGACCTTCTGGTCAACTATGACCCCGCCGCCACGATCGTCGTTGAGCGTGGGCTGGGCAAAATCCTAATCGACGCAAGAAGCGACGAAGGTGCCAAGGCTGTGTACGGAGGCATCTATCCAACATCCGTCCTTTACGCCAGCCAAGACTACATCAACGAGCATCCCGAGGTAATTCAGAAGGTCACCAATGCGACCGTGAAGGCACTTCACTGGATGAAGGATCACTCTGCTGAGGAGATCGTAGCCCAGCTCCCGGATGACTTCGTTTCGGGCGACAAGCAGACGTACATCAAGGCAGTCGAGAACGCGAAGGCAATCTTCTCCCAGGATGGCCGGTTCACGCCTGCGGACCTCGAGGTTCCTCTCGCCGTCCTCAAGAGCTTCAACGAAAGCGTTGGCAAGGCCACGACCGACCTTAACACGACCTACACAAACAAGTTCGTCGAAGCCGCTGGCCACAGTGCCGAAAACTAGGGGGTGTAATATGGCAAACGCAGTAAGGAAAATCGAGGCGGTGTCTCAACCCAGCCTTCCCCCGATGGTCACCATAGACAACGTCACCATGGCGTTCGGGTCCTTTGTCGCAGTCGAAAACGTGAACCTCAAGGTCGGCAATGGCGAATTCCTTGCCATCGTGGGGCCTACGGGTTGCGGCAAATCGACAATTCTCAATGCGATCGCGGGCCTTCTAAAGCCGGCAAAAGGAGAGGTCTGTATTGACGGGACGCCCGTCAAGGACGTCCAAAACAATATCGGGTATTTGTTCCAGCAGGACGCTCTGCTGCCCTGGAAGACGGCATATCAAAATGTCGAGTTGGGCCTGTTGTTTCGCGGGGTGGCAGCTGAAGAGCGTCATCGCAAGGTCATGGCCTGGCTGGAGAAAGTGGGACTCAAGGGTTTCGAAGGACGCTTCCCCCACCAACTGTCGGGCGGCCAGCGCAAGCGCGTACAGATGGCGCAGGCTCTGATCACCGAGCCCAAGGTCATCTTGATGGATGAGCCGTTCTCGGCGCTGGACATACATACTCGCCACCTGATGCAGAACGAACTGCTCAAGCTTTGGCAAGAAGACCGTCGCGCCGTGGTCATGATCACCCACGACCTTGAAGAGGCTATCGCACTGGGCGACCGTGTGGTGGTTCTGGCTGCCGGACCACGCAGCCGCGTGATCGAAAGCTTCGGTGTCGATCTCGAACGTCCGAGAGACGTGGCCGAGATCAAACTCGATCCCAAGTTCATGACCCTTTACCGCGATATCTGGGCGTCCCTACGGGGCGAAGTGGAGAAAAGCTATGCAGGCCATTAATGTCCGCCTAATCCAAATCACACTGCTGGCAGTGATCCTCAGCGCTTGGCAGGTGGGCGTCACATCCGGCGTCATCGATCGTTTTTTCTTCCCGGCACCCTATGACATCGTCAACCAGGTCGTCAGCTGGGTTAGCGATCCGGGTTTCTACAAACACGTCGGCATTACGCTTAGCGAGACTGTACTCGGCTATCTCATCGGTACCGGTCTTGGTGTCGCCGCCGGCGTATGGCTCGGTCTGAGCCCCTCCATCGCGCGCATCCTCGATCCGTTCATCAAGGCCGTCAACGCGATCCCACGCGTTGTGCTTGCACCAATTTTCGTCCTGTGGCTCGGTCTTGGCCTGTGGTCGAAGGTTGCCCTGGCGGTCACGCTGGTCTTTTTCGTCACGTTCTTCAACGCACTTCAGGGCGTGCGTGAGGTAAACCCGGTCGTGCTGTCGAATACCCGTATCCTCGGCGCGCGGCGGTCTGAGCTGCTACGCCACGTCTACTTCCCGGCAGCGGCAACCTGGATTCTCTCCTCGCTCCGTACCTCCGTCGGCTTCGCTGTGGTCGGCGCAATCATCGGCGAATACCTGGGCGCATCCGCAGGCCTCGGCTATCTGATCGCACGCGCTGAGGGCAACTTCGACGCGGTGGGCGTGTTCGGTGGCATCATCATCCTCGCGGTGTTCGTGCTCATCATCGACCTGTTCCTCGATGTGGCCGAGAAGCGTCTCATCACATGGAAGCCGCGGCCTGGAGAAGAGCGGCCCGCTTGATTGATCGTTTGCGGTGAACGTGCTAACGGGCGGCGTAACGGCCGCCCCTCTTCGTGTTTATGACGACGCAAGGAAAGCACCGCAAGTGTCAGAGAGCACCGCGACAACCACCCTTGACACTCCACCCAAAGCCGCAGTTCGTTTAACCAGATTACCCAAGATTGCAGATGAAACCCTAGCAATCGACCTGCTATCAGCGCGCGGTAACCCTCTCCTGACTTTGAGTTGATTATGAACGACAGAGATATTTCCGCAATTAGGTAGCAACTGCCACCAGTCTCATCTGCCCCGGATTCAGCATTAAACCACCGCAACCTGGACTTTCTTGCCGATCCGCTGAACCATCTCGATGAGCGTATCTACGGTAAATTTTGAGACCTTTTTGTTGACCACGTCGGAAACACGCGGGCGAGAGACGTGGAGCTTTTCTGCGGCTTCCGCCTGCTTTAGATGGCTCGCAGCAATCCAGTCGGCGATTTCCGTCATCAAATTTTCTTTGATTTCGATCATGCCGGCGATCTGGGCGTCGGACTCCGCCTGAAGAGAGGCCGCCTCTTGAGGATCAAAACCAAGCTCTTCAAAAATATTGCCACCTGCTGGAGTAACGTGACCGATTGCATCATCCTTCGGCTTCATTTCGTTTTCCTTTTCTCGTTCAGTTTCTTTTCTCCAAAAGCTCTTGGTATAGCAACGCACTTCGCAACGCTGGGTGGGATCGTCCTCGGTTTTAAAGCGATCGGCGACGCGGTTTTGAGCGGGGGTTCCATTCCATGGGCTGTCATCGGTGCCTTTGTGGCCATTGTCAGCGCCCTCGGCATCTATTCGGACCTATTGGACTTTCTCGATGATTGGAAGACAGCGAAAGTCCGTCGTCAGGGTGGCGGGTCGATGCCTTCGAGGCCATGCTCGCACGCTGCGGCAAAAATCTCCCGCCATCGCCGAAGTCAAGGCGCATCGACCCACAGCCAGGAGCCGGCGTGGTGCACCACCGCTCCCATTCCCGCCATACGAAAATTGCTCGACAAAGTCGACTGGGCTGTTGAAGACGTGGAATCTGTTCGCGATGGTCGCAATGGCTGCGGCGAAGGATCTTGGCATCCGACGCGACCGCCTCAAGTTAATGACGGTGCATGCGCACTTGGGCACCCCATCGGCGCCACTGGAGCCCGCCTCGTCGAGTTCTACTGGACGGCGCCGCCACACGGCGCAGCGTGACCGGCCAGTGGACAATGCTAGCCAGCCCCACCTAGAGCTTTCAGAAAAAAGCGGATCTGGTCACGCAGACCTGCTTCGGTATCTTCGCCGTTTCGGACGCGCTGCTCGACGAGGACGGGGTGGTAGAACGGCATGAAGGCGTTCATCACACTTCGGGCGGCTTGCGCGGCATTTTCAACACCAAACTCACCTGCTTCAATCCCCTCTCTTACGATCGTTTCGATGATCCTCACGATCTCGTCACCATGGGCTTTGATGATCGCCCAGTTCTCCTCCGCCGCGGTGACGATCAGATCGTGGACCGGCTTCTCTTGGATGAACGTCATTTTCCTTTTCTGGTGGAGGACATTCAAAAGATCTCCGAGCTTCTCGTGAGCCGGCGCCTGCCTCCGTGCGATTGAATCGGCGGACTGAGCAGTTTGCGCGAAAAAGCGGCCACAGATCGACTTGTTGATTGCCGCCCTTGAGGGAAAAAAGCGGTAGATATTGGCGCTGCTCATTCCGAGGCAGGATGCAATGTCGGCCATCGATGTCTTTTGGTAACCGATGCGGCGAAAGTGTTCTTCCGCCACTTCGAGGATGCGCTCCCGGCAGAGATCGTTGTGGGTGTCTGTACGGGTGCGGAGGCTCGTCGTCTTGGGCACGAGATTCCCTACTCCGCAGCCAGTGCTATCGGCGGCTCGAGACGCTCGATCGTTTCTCCGTGGCCGTCTTCTTTCGCTGGCTTGATCCGGAACCACACAGCGTACAGTGCCGGAAGAAAGAGCAGGATCATGACTGTGCCTGCCGCCGTTCCGCCAATCAGTGTGTAGGCCATCGATCCCCAGAACACCGAATGGGTCAAAGGTATGAAGGCGAGGACCGCTGCAAGCGCGGTCAGGATCACGGGGCGTGTCCGCTGCACAGTCGCTTCAATCACAGCGTGATAGTCATCAAGACCAGCAGCCTGGTTTTCCTTGATTTGCTCTGTGAGGATTAGCGTGTTGCGCATGAGGATCCCCGCCAGTCCTATCAATCCGAGAATGGCATTGAAGCCGAAGGGCTGATTGAACAGAAGCAGCGCCGGAACCACCCCGGCAAGCCCGAGGGGTGCGGTCAACATGACCATGGTCATCGTTGACAGGCTGCGAACCTGGAGGATGATGACGATCAACATGGCCGCAATCATAACAGGGAAAACCTGGACGAGCGCGACGTTGGCCTTGAGGGACTCTTCGATATTTCCACCCATCTCGATGCGATATCCGACAGGCAGCGATGCGATCAGCGGCTGAAGTGCCTTCATGACCTGCTGTGAAACCTCGGGGGGTTGCGTCGCCTCGTTGATATCGGATCGTATCGTGATAACCGGCGTTCGATCACGACGTTTCAGGATCGGTTCCTCAAACCGGATCTCGGAATGGCCGATCTGATCAAGCGGAACCTGACGACCATTCCTGCTCATCAGTGAAAAGTCGGCAAGCCGTGATGGATCGAGGCGGTTCTCGCCTGCGCTTCGTGCGACAACAGGCACGTTACGGATGTTGTCGCGCACCTGGGTGACAGGGATGCCGCTCAGCAGCAACTGCATCTGCTGGGCTGCCTCCGCCGGCGAAAGGCCGATCAGATTAAGCCGATCCTGATCGGGGATAAACCGGAGCACCGGGGTTCGGTTGCCCCAATCCCTGTTGGCCTGCCGGACATCAGGCACACTTTTCATAATTGCCAGGGCCTGCTCAGAAATCTTGTAGAGTTCGTCCGGATCGGGTCCCATGATCCGAAACTCGACCGGAAACGGCGTATACGGCCCAAATACAAGCTGCGTTACGCGCACGGATGCCTCAGGAACTAGCCCGTCCGACACGGCAGCTCGAAGGCGATGCTTCAACGCCTCGCGAGCGTGAGCATCCGCAGTGAGCACCACGACCTTAGCGAAGGCTGGGTCGGGCAATTCGGGCGCCATGGCAAAGAAGAAGCGGGGCGCGCCCTGCCCTATATAGCTGGTGACGATTTTTGCCTCGGGCTGGTTTTGCAACCAGCTTTCAACTTTCTCGACCGCCGCTGTCGTTGTCTCGATGCTCGTGCCTTCAGGCATGCGTACCTCGACGAGAACCTCCGGGCGATCCGACGTCGGGAAGAATTGCTGTTTCACGCCTCCCATCCCGACGACAGAAACGGCCATGACGATACCCACGACACCGCACGTCACAAATTTATGCCGAACCGCAAACTCGATGAGCGAGCGCAGACGGCGGTAGTTAGGAGTATCATAGATTGCGTGATGTCCACCTTCGACCGGCTTGATGTCAGGCAGCATCTTGACGCCGAGGTAAGGCGTAAAGACCACTGCAACAACCCACGAAACGATCAGTGCAAAGCCCACGACCCAGAAGATGTTGCCGGCGTATTCACCTGCAGTTGATCTTGCGAAGCCAACGGGCATCAGTCCGATGATTGTGACGAGGGTGCCGGATAGCATCGGCGCCGCCGTATGACTCCAGGCGTAAGCGGCCGCCTTGATGCGATCCATACCCTCTTCCATCTTCACGACCATCACCTCAATGGCAATGATGGCATCGTCCACAAGAAGCCCCAGCGCAAGGATCAACGCGCCGAGCGTGATACGATCGAAGAACCGGCCGGTTTCGAGCATAATGAGGAAGACGACGGCCAGGGTGAGCGGGACAGCAAGCGCGACAACAATGCCTACGCGCCAGCCGAGGCTGACCAGGCTCACGAACAGCACGACACCAAGCGCCATTGCGAACTTGAGCATGAACTCGCCGACCGCCTCATCGATATTGACGGCCTGGTCGCTGACTTTGGCAAGCGTCATGCCGAGCGGCAGTGTCTGCGCGATAGCAGCGGATCGGGCTTCAAGCGCTTTGCCGAGCTCAAGACCATTCCAGCCCTGTTGCATCACTGCGCCCAGCATAATTGCTGGCTCGCCCTCATGGCGGATGATGTAGGTCGCGGGATCCTCATACCCGCGCCGAATATCAGCCAAGTCGGAAAGTTTGAGAGTGCGGCCAGCTGCAACGATCGGCGTATCGGCGATCGCCTGCATGCTGTTATATGCGCCGTCGAAACGGATAAAGACCTGCGGGCCACGCGTGTCGATCGAGCCGGCGGGCGTGACTGTGTTCTGTCTTTGCAAAGCTGCGGCGATGTCCTGTGCCGATATTCCAAGTGTTGCGAGCTTGGCATAGGAAAATTCGACGAAGATCTGTTCGGGTCGCTCCCCGAGGATGTTGATTTTCTTGACGCCCGGAACATGCAGGAGATCCTGACGGATGACCTCTGCCTGCCGAACAAGGTCACGCATCGGCATCCCCTTCGCCTTCAGTGCGTAAAGGCCGAAGCTCACATCGGAATATTCATCGTTAACAAAGGGACCAATGACACCTGGAGGAAGATTTCTGGCTTCGTCGCCAAGCTTCTTGCGAGCCTGATAGAACTCTTCCTCGACCGCGCCGGGTGGCGTACTATCCTTCAATGTGACGGTCAGAAAGGCGTAGCCTGGTCGTGTCGTTGTCTCGACACGGTCGTAATATGTCAATTCCTGGATGCGCTTTTCCAGTGGCTCGGCGACAAGATCCTGCATTTCACGCGCAGTGGCACCCGGCCACACTGAAGTGACCGTCAAGGTCTTGATGGTGAAGGAGGGATCCTCGGCGCGTCCTAGCTTGACGAACGCGTAAACCCCCGCCGCGGCCAACAGAACGATAAAGAACAAGGTAACGGCGCGTTCGCGAACCGCGATGGCAGAGAGATTGAAGCTCATTGCTTTGTCACCTCTTGCTGCACGCCCGTCCTGACGGCCGCGCCATTTTCCAGCAGATGCGCCCCCAGAGCGACAACCTGCTCACCGATTCCGATCCCGGTGACAAATGCTGTCTCCTCACCGATACGTTTGATGTCGACTGGCGTAAAATTCACAGTGGAAGTGGCTTCGTTAACAACCCAAACACCTGTCCGGCTGCCGTCGTCCAGGATGGCACCTACCGGAACAGTGACCTCCGACTGCCTGCCCGCATCCAGGATCTTGATCGTGACAGTCGAGCCAAGCGGTGCAGAGGCGGCGGCGCCATCGAGAACATAACGCGCCTCGTAGGTCCGGGTTTGCGGATCGGCTGAATCGGAAATCTGTCGCAGGCTAGCTTTTCCGCTTAGACTCTCGCCTCCATAGACACTGGCATGAGCTTCCGACCCTATCTCCGGCCGCAGGGTCTCAGGTAGCCAGACAACGGCTTCACGCGGCCCAGCCTGCGCGAGTTGGACGACCGTCTGGCCCGCTGCTACGACCTGCCCTGGGTCTCCAAGGGTATCGACGACCGTTCCATCCGAATCTGCAAGAAGGACGGCATAGGTGGCTGCGTTTTCCGCCACCTCGGCGTCAGCTTCAGCTGCGGCAAGCTGTGCAGAGGCCGTGTCGAGAGCCGCCTTCGCTTGTTCATAGCGCTGTGGAGTAGCAGCCAATCCATTTTTCACCAGCGCCGCATAGCGTTTCTCATCTGCTTCTGCCTGGATCAGGACAGCACGCGCTGCGATGACCGTATTGCGCTTCGCTGTCAGGGCGAGTTGGAGATCGGTCTCATCGATGCGCATCAGGGCCTGACCTTGTCTCACCTGCTGACCTACATCCACCAGCCGCTGGACAATCTTACCTGGGACCCGAAAACCGAGGTTGCTCTGTATCCGGGAAGCGACAGTGCCGGTAAAGGAACGTTCCGCTGTTTCCGCCTTCTTCGCCTCTGCCACCCTCACCAGTGGTGGAGCCGTCCTCGGATCTGCAGCCTCGGCTTCGTGTTTGGGTGTTTCGAATACGAGGACAAAGGCAGCAGCCCCCGCCGCTGCCACGAGCCCCACCAAAGCCAGGACATGTTTGCGATTCATTTTACATTCTCTTCTTGACGAGCGACCCCGAGGAATTAGATTGCGATCTAACTCTATTTGCATTATAGATGTCAATCGAAATCTAAGCGGAGATCAACATGAGAGTAAGCCGCGCACAGGCCGAGGAGAATCGGGACACCGTGATCAACGTCGCAAGCCGTCTTTTTCGAGAACACGGCTTCGACGGGATTGGCCTAAAGGATCTGATGAAGGGTGCTGGCCTCACGCAAGGCGGATTTTACAAGCAGTTCTCATCCAAGGACGACCTTGCTGCCCTAGCATCCAGGCGTGCGATGGAAAGCGCCACACGCAGATGGTCGACAGCGGCCGCGACCAGCTCCAATCCCCTCGAAGCAGTCATGGAGTTCTACCTCTCACCGGGACATCTTGGAGAAAGAGCCGACGGTTGCCCTTTGGCGGCCTTGGGATCGGACGCTGCGCGGCAAAGTGAAGAGGTCAGGCGTCCATTTGAAGATGGGATCCGAGCTCACTTTGAGGTCCTGGATGAGCTGATGGATGACACCAAGAGCCCGAGCTCCAGTCCCAGCGGCAATGCGATGGTGATACTCTCCCTTATGGTGGGTGCCGTCACGCTCTCGCGGATTCTCGAAGACGAGAATTTGTCGCAAAGCATTCTGGACGCAGCCGCGGCTCAAGTCAGGCGTCTTGCAAGTGGTGAAGGTGTCGCCTGAAGCGATCGCTGTCGCCTAAAGGCTGCCGCTGGATTCGATTATCTGGTGCAGGTTACGGGACCGCGTTGATACGCCGCCCGGATGGGCGGGCGAAAAGCGCTCTTTGTATGCGCAAACTGCATGTTGCGGGCACTGGTCGCAATCCCGGTCGGCACGCTTAGATCGTGCCAATTTTTAATGAGAAGACAGGCGGAGAACGTATGCGCCGTATCGTTATTACAGGAATGGGAGCTGTAAGCCCCCTTGGAGCTAATGTCGGAATCTCCTGGTCGCGCCTCCTCGCGGGTCGGAGCGGTATTCGGCGACTGGGGGACGATGTCGTCGGAGACCTGCCGTCGAAAGTGGGCGGAGTCGTCCCCTCGATCGCCGAAGACGCTGAAGGCGGCTTCGATCCGGATGCTGCCATGGCTCCAAAGGATCAACGCAAGGTCGACCGATTCATCCTCTTCGCGCTGGCGGCTGCTGAAGAGGCGCTTGCCCAAGCGAAGTGGAAGCCGCTTTCGAATGATGACCGACTGCGAACCGCGACCATCGTCGCTTCCGGTATCGGCGGCTTTCCGGCAATCACCGAGGCGGTTCGCACTGTCGATCAACGCGGCGTCCGTCGTCTTTCGCCCTTCACCATACCGTCGTTTCTCGTCAACCTAGCAGCGGGACAAGTTTCGATCCGCTTCGGTTTCAAAGGTCCGCTCGGCGCACCGGTGACGGCGTGCGCGGCCGGTGTTCAGGCGATCGGCGATGCGGCGAGACTTATCCGTGCAAACGAGGCAGATATTGCGGTATGCGGCGGAACGGAAGCCTGCATGAATATCGTCAGTCTCGGCGGATTCGCCGCGGCTCGGTCTCTTTCAACCGGCTTCAACGAAACGCCAAGCCGGGCCTCGCGCCCCTTCGACATGATGCGTGACGGCTTTGTCATGGGCGAAGGCGCTGGAATCCTGGTCATCGAAGCCCTGAGCCATGCGCTTGCTCGCGGCGCCACCCCGATTGCCGAACTCGTCGGATACGGTACAACGGCCGACGCCCACCACATTACCTCCGGTCCCGAAGACGGGAATGGTGCACGCAGAGCCATGGAAATCGCCATTGCGCAAGCTGGGATAGCCCCGCATGAAATTGGTCACCTGAATGCGCACGCGACCTCCACGCCGGTCGGTGATCTCGGTGAAATCAGGGCCATCAAGAGTGTTTTCGGTTCCGGCAATACCGTCGCTGTTAGCGGAACCAAATCAGCAACCGGACACCTGCTCGGCGCGGCCGGAGGGTTGGAAGCTATCTTCACGATTTTGGCGCTCAGCAACCAGATAGCACCACCGACCTTGAACCTGAATGCTCCGGATCCGGAAGCCGACGGTATCGATTTCGTCGCGAACAACGCGCGACGGATCGCGACGGAATACGCAATATCCAATGGCTTCGGCTTCGGCGGGGTCAATGCCAGCGCACTGTTCCGACGCTGGACAGAAGGCAGCCCCGGCCGCTCACCCGCCGTTAGCTGACGCGAGTTCTCGTCCCCACAAGAATATCAGGCTGTCTCGTTGCCAAGGAGGTGGACCCGCTATGAGGCCAACAATGCCGCCAATTCTGTCTCACCAGAGGCTTGACCGAGAACGTGGGCAAGGTCGGCTGCTCGAGGTGAGCCAGCCTCAGCAATTGAAGCAAGCAGCAAGCTCTGCTCCGTCGTCAGTCCCGTCGCACGTAACGAGGTGTCCGCCCGGCGCGAGATCACGCGGTATGCCCGCTGAAGGACAAAGCACAGGTCTTCGGCAAGCGGGCTGTTAGTGATTTCGCCTTCGAACGATTCCCGATCGGAAGATGGCCGGCATTACCTTGGTCTTCCCGGTCCTCATGCTGATGCAAACGATGTCGAACGGCGACATTGGCGGCGGAGTTTCCTCGTCCGTTGCACGTGCCCTGGGAGCCAACCGTCATGCCGACGCTGATGGGCTTGTCTGGCACTCGATCGTCCTCGCCGGCGGATTCGGCGCTGTCTTCTCGCTAGCTGCCATCCTGTGCGGACCGGTTCTTTACCGGTCGATGGGGCGGGACTGGAGCGACACTCACGGCAGCCCTCACCTATTCAGGAATCGTGTTCGCGGGCTCGATTCCGATCTGGATCACGGACTTGCTGTCAGCAGCCCTCCGCGGCGCCGGGAACGTAGCCGTGCCCGCGTTGGTGATTGTGTCTGGAGCCTGTATCCTGTTCGCGTTGTCGCCGCCTTTGATTTTCGGCTTGGGCCCGTTTCCGCGGTTGGGCGTTGCCGGGGGGCGGCGCCGCAGTCGTCATCTATTACGCACTGGCGGCGCTCGTGCTGGCACATTGCCTGAGATCATCCCGCAGCCCCCTGAAGCTCAGAATAGTCCCTCAACGGCGTCGATTGTTCACTGCGCTGACGCAATCGCCGGATTTGGCATTGCTTCCCGTCTCGATTACCTGCAAATCCCGATAATCTTCGGGCTTGGCACCGCCATCGTCACCATGGTCCGGCATCAACATCGGGGCCAATCAGATCGAGCGGGCGCGTCGGGTTGCCTGGGTTGGTGCGAGTATCGCGTTTGGCATCATGCAACTCATTGAAATCGTCGGTGCTCTGTTTCCGCACATATGAAGGGGCTGTTCAGTGCGGACCCAAATGCCCAGGAAATGGGATCCCTTTACTTGAGAACCGTGGCACTCGCGTATGGCGCGATCGGATTGGGATTGGCACTCTATTTCGCAAGCCAGGGGCAAAGTGCGTGCTTCTTCCCGTACTGGCCGGAACTGTCAGGATGATTGTCGCCGCCTTCCTGGGCTGGTCGGCGGTGATCTGGTTCGGAGCGAGTGTCAATGTCCTGTTCCAGATGGTGGCGCTGGCCGGACTTGCTTATGGCGTGCTCACGGCCGCAGCCGTTCTACCGCGTCGGATGTTCTTCCAGCGACGAGAACCTACTGGTCACGCCACTCGATAAATAGATCGGTTTCCAGGCCTGCGGAATTCGATTCGCGCCATGTCCACCCCAACAGGACGCGAAAATTTCGCAAGTGCGGGAATCTAGCTCCTGCGCTCAATTACGGGATGAGACTCGTAGTCCGATAGGCCCGGATCGTCCTGTCATAGATGGCGATGTCCTGGCAACCGCGCGCGACGAGCTGAGCCCCTTCGATGGCAGCAAAGATCGCCATCGCATGTTCCTGCAGATCCTGTTCGTTCGCCGAAGGCCTTGCCCGTGAGAGCACCTTGGTAAGCCAGTCGACGTTCATCGCGGCGAATTTATCGACCTCGGTTCGGACCTCCGTGGGAAGGTCATCGAGTTCCGCGCTCATGATGCCGCACAGGCACATGCGATTGTCGTCGGCCAAGGCCGAGCGAAAGATCGCCGCGTATCTGTCCATACACCAACTCGCATCGTTGGAAGTCGCCAGCAGCTCGGCCAGGTAGGTTGCGCCCTCTTCCGTATAGCGACGCGCCAATGCGGCGCCGAGATCGCCCTTGGTTGGGAAATGGTAGTGCACGCTGGCACTTTTGATCCCGACCTCTTTCGCGAGTTCACGAAAGCTGAGGGCATTGTAGCCGTGGGCCTGCACCGTCGCCTTAGCAGCCACCATGACCGCCTCACGCATGTCGTTCTTCGTTCTAGCCATCGCCGTTCCAGACCTATCACTCGATAGATAGTTGTTGACGCCGAGAAAGGGAAGGACTAATCGGTTGGCTGTTACCTATCTATCGATAGACAGACAACTCAAAGGATCCTTCAATGAAAATCTTCGATCGCCCCGGCTTTCCCAATCCGGCCCGCATCCGCATCGTCCTTGCTGAAAAGGGCCTCGAACCCCAGGTCGAGTTCGTCTCCGTCGACCTCATCGCCGCCGAACATAAGCAGCCGGCTTTCCTCGAAATGAACCCCTCGGGCGTGCTCCCGGTCCTCCAGCTCGATGACGGCACCTACATCGCGGAGGCCACCGCCATCACCGAATACCTCGACAATCTCGACGGCGATCCACGGCTCACCGGCAAGACGCCGAAGGAAAAGGCCGTCATCCACATGATGCAAAAGCGGGCCGAGACCGAACTGCTCGATGCGGTCGGCGACTACTTCCATCACGCGACGCCCGGCCTCGGCGCCGAGCTGCAGGTGTTCAAGAGCCCGGAATGGGCTGGCCGTCAGGACTGGGGCAACCGCCAGCGCAACAAGGCGCTAGCCGGCATGAGGTATTTCGACACGGTGCTGCAGGACCGTTCGTTCGTCGCCGGCGATGCATTCTCGATGGCCGACATCACCGTGTTTGCCGGGCTGATGTTCGCGGACGCCGCCGGCATTGCTATCCCTCAGGATCATTCCGCGCTGAAGTCCTGGCGTGCAAAAGTCTCCGCGCTGCCGAGCGTCAAGAATCGCAGCGGCCAGATGTTCGTCGCGGAGGATCTGCGCAGGCTCGGCTTCTGATCCCTCCGCACGAAAGCGGTGCGAACACCGCACCGACGCCCAACCACAGTCGCCAATCGCGCCGCCCAGGCGGCATAATTCTCACGGAGTTTCCTCATGTCTACGATCTCAACACCCGACACTGCTTCCCGGCGCAACCTGCTGAAAGGAGCCGCCATCGCCGGCGTCGGACTGGCGGCGGCCGGTGCCGGCGCGAACTCGGCAGCAGCAAAAACGCCCGCGTCAGTCCATGCCGGGAAGCCCACAGGCGATCATCTCGTCACGAAAGATGGCACCAGCCTCTATTTCAAGGACTGGGGTACCGGGCCGGCCGTGGTGTTCAGCCATGGCTATCCGCTCTCGTCAGACGCCTGGGAAGACCAGATGTTCTTCCTGTTGCAGAACGGCTATCGCGTCATCGCCCATGACCGTCGGGGTTTTGGCCGGTCGAGCCAGCCCTCCGGCGGTTACGACTACGACACCTTCGCCGACGATCTCGCGCAGCTTGTCGAGGCGCTCGATCTGCGCGAGGCAACCTTCGTCGGCCACTCGATGGGCGGTGGCGAGGTCGCACGCTACGTCGCGCGCCATGGCCAGAGCCGCGTTACCAAGGTCGCCTTCGTCTCCTCGGTGACACCTTTCCTGCTCAAGACCGCGACCAACCCGAACGGTGCTCCCAAGGAGCTGTTCGATACGTTCCGCGCCGCCGTGCAGGCAAACCGGTCGCAGTGGAATCTCGACGTCACCATGCCATACTACAGCTTCAACCGACCGGGGGCGCACATCTCGGAGGGCCTGCGGGAGAGCTACTGGCGCCAGGGGCAGGCAACAGGCTTTCTTGCCGCCTACCATGCGCTTGGCGCCTTTTCGGAAACCGATTTCCGTGATGACCTCAAGAAGATCACCGTGCCCGCGCTGGTGATCCATGGCAGTGACGACCAGATCGTGCCGCTGGAGATTTCCGCGAAACTGACCGCCGGGCTCCTACCGCATGCCAAGCTCATCGTCTACGACGGCGGCTCCCATGGATTGCTGCACGTCGACAAGGACCGCTTGAACGCCGACCTGCTGGCGTTCCTTCGCGGCTGATGGCGTGCAAAGGCCGGGGGCCGGCCGTAGCCCGGCCCCCGGCCTTTGCGTACGATCGAATGTGGGTCTGGCAATCAGGACGCCGCGATCTCGTTCACCGACGCGTCGTAAAAGAGATCGTCACCAAACTCTTCCCCGACGATGCCGCCCAGTTCTGCCGACAGTGACACCGCGGCGTCCAAGGGCGCAAACGTCATCGTCACCCGCTGCACGAGCCCGGTCTCATCGCGCTCGATGACCCCCACCGCTTCCAGATCGAGGCCGGTGCGAAGTGTTGCCTGATATTGCAGGAAATGGCGCTGATCGATCGCACCGTAGAAGGTGGGCTGCTGCGAGGCGTAGAGTGTGCCGACGGCCTCGACCAGGCTCTTAATATTGTCACGGCCCGAAACCGGACGGCGCAGGACCGTTCCTCTCAGTTCGGCGTCATCGGCAAGATCATCGAGGAATGGGTGCTTATCTCCGTTGCCGCCTGTCATGTCGTTTCTCCGGAAGGCGTGATTTCTGGGGTGGCCGCGTGAGCGCGATCCAAACTCAACACCGACCCTGCGGAACATAGTGTGTAACTGCACTTTAAGCAATGAGCCTTGGAATCGGGATGTGGCGAGTCTGCTACTTTGTCCGTCGAACGCCGAAGTTCGGACTTGACACTGTGCAATTGCACATTTAGATGTACCCCATGCTGACACCGACTGGTCCCCATCTCTGTTACGCCCTCGCCGCCCGCCAGAACGCTCGGCATCTGAGCCGTCTTTACGACAATCATCTGGCGCCTGCCGGACTGTCGGTCTCGCAGTTCTCGATTCTGTCGCTGCTGGAAGCCTACCAGAGCCTCAAGATTACTAGTCTGGCCGAAATGCTGAGCATGGAGCGCACGACTCTGGTCCGCGCGCTGAAGCCGCTGCAGGCAGCCGGATGGGTTGTCGCCGGTAGAGCCGACAGCGGCCGCGCCTTCGATGTCACCCTCTCCCCCTCCGGCGTCGCAAAGGTGGCGGAGGCAGTCCCCCTCTGGGAAAACGCCCAGGCCGCGTTTGAGCGGGAGGTCGGACAGGATCGTGCCGTGCGCATGCGCGATGAAATTCTGGAGCTGAAGCTCGGCGGGTAGCTCCCTTTTTTACCTAAAAGTGTGTAATTACACATATTATGATGCAAACACAAGGAGATAGAAATGACCGACACGTTCCTGGTCACCGGCGCGACCGGTGAGACCGGCCGCTACACCGTCCAACGTCTGCTCGGGAACGGTCATGCCGTCAGGGCTATGGTCCACAAGGAGGACCAGCGGGCCGAGGCGCTTCGCAGCGACGGCGCGGAGGTCGTGGTCGGCGACCTCTTCGAGCATGACGACGTTATCCGCGCCGCCGCCGGCACCGCCGCCGCCTATTTCTGCTATCCCGTCCGTCCTGGCATCATCCAGACGACGGCATATTTCGCAGACGCGGCCAAGCGCGCCGGGCTCAAAGCCGTGATCAACATGTCGCAGATCTCGGCACGCGAAGACTCCAAGAGCCATGCGGCGCGCGATCACTGGATCGCCGAGCGGATCTTTGACTGGTCGGGCGTACCGACCGTGCACCTGCGCCCGACCTTCTTCTCACAATGGCTGCTCTATCCGTTTGCGCGCAAGACCATCGTCGAGCAGAGCATTATCGATCTGCCCTATGGCGCCGGTCGTCATGCCCCGATCGCGGCCGAGGACCAGGCCTGCCTGATCGCCGCAATCCTGGCGGAGCCGGCCGCCCATATCGGCAAGACCTACACCCTCCATGGGCCGACCGAACTCGACCAGCCGGGCATTGCAGCAGCCATCAGCGAGGTGCTCGGCCGCAAGATCAGCTACCAGCCGCTGACCATTCCCGCCTATCGCGAGCGCCTGGAAAAGTTGGGCTTGCCTGAGTTTCTGATCCAGCATTTCTGCGCGATCGCCGTCGATTATCAAAACGGCATCTTCTCGGGCACCGACAAGATTATCGCCGAAGTGACGGGCAAGCCGCCCATGACTGTTCAGGACTTCGTCACGTCGCACCGGACGGCCTTCAATAGTCTCGATGCGGCGGCATGAGATCGCTCCGGCAGGCTCCAATGCCGCTGCGAGACCAAGCGCCTCTCGTCCGGTACCAGACCGCGTGGTGCTCGGCCGGCGCCAACAACGTGCTCAGGCGAGTAAGCCGTCTTCATTCAGCAAACCGCGGGCGGCACGAAGAATGCGCCGCGGCCAAGTTGAACATCGACCTTTCAGGTAAAGTCGCGCTCGCAACCGGAGAAGAGGCGTTCGAGCTAAACTAGTTTCTCTCGAATATGATGGGAACTTGCGGCTGCACCAGAGCCGTCAACACGTTGCGCGTGCAGCTACATAATGTGGGCGAGCGCAATCGCGTCGGCTACATCCTCGCAGCGCTCATCCAACATCGACGTTGCCACGCGAATGTTATTGCTATGAGCAACGCAGAATTTGCTTCCTGAGTTGACTGCAATGTTTCGGGCAGCGAGCGTAACCATTGCAAAGGGTTCAGAGACAACTGGCACCCACAAAGACAACCCTTCCCCATCTTCGATGGTGAGGCCGCGCACTCGCAAGGCGCTAGCGAGCATATCACGTCGTTTTTTATAGGTAGCCCGGGCAGATGCGATATTTTCCCAAGTTCCCGGTTGGCGCAACAACCATGCGCCGGCGGCTTGAAGGACGCGGCTGGTCCAGGCTGCACTAAAACTGCGATAAGATTGAATCTGTTCAACGACTGCCGACGTGCTCGACAATACGGCTAAGCGAAGGTCGGGACCGAGCGTTTTAGAAAACGAGATGATGTGAATGATCCGGTCGGGAAACTGGGTGCCAAGCGAATGACGCTCAACCCCGGAAATATCGGAGATGCCATCATCCTCAATTATCAGGGTGTCGCTGTTACGTAGTACTTCGGCTAGTTCGCCTAGGCGTTGCGCCGTCACTGTCCGGCCGGTCACCGAATGCAGCCGCGGCTGGAAGAGGAAAACGACCGGTTTGTAGCGCATGGCATCCTGTAGCGATGAGGGCAGCGGCCCGTGCTCGTCACATTTCACAGGTAGGATGCGTGCGCCCTGATGCTCAAGGATATCGAGGAGGCGCATCGCCGTCGGTTCTTCGATAGCGACAGGCGCACCGGGGGTCACCAGTGCATGAATAGCGGTATACACAGCGTTATAACCACCGTTGGTCGCCAGCAATGCCTCCGGATCATACGGCCATGTCTTGCGAAGTTCGGCCTCCAGTTCCGGCAGAATACGGCTGCGCTCGTAGCTGTTGAGGTTCTCCGCGCAAGCCCCATATGCCAGCGCCTTCTCTAAAGGCGGCAGCAGCCTTGGGTCCGGAACGGCCATCGTCAGGTCGAGCACATCGGCACCGTAGTGGCCGGAACTTGCCAGGCGCTCTGGTTTTGCGATGAAGCGGTCGCCGCTCACCCAGGTGCCGTTTCGTCCCCTGCCTGTAATGATCTTTTGCCGTCTAAGCTCGCTCCAGGCCTCCGAAATCGTGGCCGGGCTGACACCGAGCGAAAAAGCGAGATCACGGATTGGAGGCAACTTGGCGCCGACCGGAAGCGCCCCTGCCCTGATCAAGGCACTGGTTTCTAATGCGATTCCGCGAATTGTTCGATCGCTTAATTTTTCGGCAAACCAGGTCGAATCGTAGGCGTCGCTCATTTTCTCACCAAATTAAATGTTCAATAACGTAATAACATTTGATCATTACGAAGTGAACATTTTAATCTCCCTTCGTAAGCATTTCCTGACATGAGTATCTAGAATGACACTGAGCCTTCGAATTGCACTGCGTGACTGGGATTACATGACCCCGCTGATTCTCGGCGATGTCGCTTCCGACAAGCTCGACATACAGGTGGACCGGATCGGAACGCTTGTCTCCCATCTCGGCAAGAGCCCCGACCATGAGGCCGCCGAGATTTCATTCAGCCGCTATACCCAGCTTCGTCATGACGGCGATGACAGTGTCGTTGGCATTCCCAACTTCATCATGCGCGGCTTCCGCCATCGCTGCATCATGACTACGCGCGACAGCGACATCACGACTCTTGGCCAGCTGGCCGGCAAACGCATCGGAGTCACCGGATGGCGCGACAGCGGCAACACGTGGACGCGTGCGGCCATCCGCCGCGAAGGCGTCGAGGTCAAGGACGCGATGTGGTATGCCGGCCGCCTGACGGAGGCACACCCAGTCACCGATCGGCTCGACGGCTTTGGCCAGCCCGGCCTAATCGAAGCCTGCCCCGGCGAACGCCCGATGGTCGACCTTTTGCGCGAAGGCGGACTGGATGCGATCTTTACGCCCTTCATGCCTGATGGCTATTTCGAGCCGGGCTCGCCGTTCCGTCAGGTGCTGGCCGATTTCCGCGCAGAAGAGCGCCAGTATTTCGATGATGTGGGATATGTTCCGGGCATGCATCTGATCGGCATCAAGGCCGAGATCGTTGCCGAGAACCCGTGGGTGATTGCCGAAGTGAGCCGGCTCGTCGACGAATCGCAGCGCATGTGGACCGCCAAGCGCCGCAAGTACGCCGAAACCACGCCGTGGATGTTCGAAGAGGTACTGAAAACGTCGCGCGAGCTGCCCAAAGGCTGGGATGCCAGCGGATTTACCGCCAACCGCAAGATGATCGACGATTTCGCCAGTGAGCTGCATGCCCAGGGCATCATGAAGCGCCACATGACGCCGGAAGAGCTTTTCGCATTCGATACGGATGGCAGCCGGATCTGACCGGCAGTCGCAACCTTCATCTCTCGACAAACGTGGCTTAGTAAAACAAGGGGAATGAACATGTCGCATAAGAAACTCATCGCTCTCGCCCTCGCCGGCGCAGCACTTGCTAGCGTCGCCAAGGCGCAGGACGCATCCATCAAGCTGGACGTCAACAAGGAGCTGCACGATCGCCTGCCGGACGACATCAAGTCCGCCGGCAAAATGATCTCCGTCAATAACGGCTCGTTCCCTCCCTACGAGATCGTCACCGGCACCGTCATGACCGGCGCCAGCGCCGACCTGACGGACGCGATCGGACAGGTGCTCGGCGTCAAGATCGACCATGCGACAGTTGGTGGGCTGCCGGCGCTGCTGGCCGGCGTCAACTCGGGCCGTTACCAGTTCGCCTTCGGTCCGGTCGGCGACTACAAGGATCGCGAAACGGCAAGCGACTTCGTCGACTGGGTGCAGGAATTCGTCGTCTTCGCCACCCTGAAGGGCAACCCGAAGGGCATCACCTCGCTGGACAAGGCCTGCGGCCAGCGCATCTCGGTCATGGCCGGCGGATCCGCCGAACGGGTGATCAAGGTACAGTCGGACAAGTGCAAGGCCGAAGGCAAGGAACCGGTGGAAGTGCAGTCCTATACCGATCAGCCGGCATCCATCCTGGCCGTCCGCTCTAAGCGCGCCGACGCTTTCTTCTCTTCGCAGGCACCGCTGACCTATTTCGTCAGCCAGGCGAACGGCCAGCTGGAACTGAACGGCGTCGGGCAAAAGAACGGTTTTGACGACATTTTCCAGGGTGCCGTCGTTCCAAAGGGTTCGCCGCTCGGCCCGCTGTTCATCGACGCAATTAAGGTTCTCATGGACAACGGTACCTATGCCGCGATCATGAAGAAGTGGGGCCTTGAGAACAACATGATCAAGCAGCCCGGTCTCAACCTCGGTGGACGGCTTCCCAAATGAGCGCGAACACTACGACACATGCGGCGCCTTCGGGCGCCGAGGACTTCCGCGATGTGGCGACGGCCCACACGCCTTTCCGCAGCGGCCCTCTTGCTCTCCGGATCGTGATTGCGCTGGTCGTCGTCGACTTCGGCTGGATCATCGCCGCTAACGAAAACTTCGGCTGGCCGGTTGTTGCCCAGTATTTCTTCGATGCGACGGTCTTGAGCGGTCTTTACGTCAGCCTTGGCCTCACCGTGATCGCCATGATCCTCGGCGTCGCGCTCGGCCTCGTGATCGCGATTGCACGCATGTCGTCCGACAAGCTAGCAAGCTCGTTGGCGTCACTGTTCATCTGGTTCTTCCGCGGCACGCCGCTCCTAGTCCAGCTGATCTTCTGGTACAACATGTCGACGTTGTTTCCGACGATATCGATTTCCCTTCCCTTCGGCCCGACGCTCATCAGCTGGGATACCAATTCTGTGATCACGCCGCTGACCGCGGCGATCGTCGGCCTCGCACTCAACGAGGCGGCCTATATGGCGGAAATCATCCGCGGCGGCCTTCTGTCGGTTGACCGCGGTCAGACCGAAACGGCGGAAGCCTTCGGCATGACCAAGGCGCGAGCCCTATGGCGGATCATTATTCCGCAGGCGATGCGTTCGATCGTGCCACCGACCGGCAATCAGCTGATCAGCATGATCAAGGCGACCTCGATCGTCAGCGTCATCGCCATGGCCGACCTGCTTTATTCGGTTCAGTCGATCTATAACCGCACGTTCGAGATCATCCCAATGCTGCTGGTCGCGGTCATCTGGTACCTACTCATCACCTCGGTGCTGAATATCGGCCAGAGCTATATCGAAGCCTATTACGGCCGCAGCGACCGCCGCAATGGCGCCACGCCCAAGCCGGCCGCCGTCATAGAGGAGGCAAGCCATTGACCATCGTCGATACCGCCAAGCCCCTCGTCCAGGCTCGCAATGTGCACAAGTCCTTCGACCAGCTCGAAGTGTTGAAAGGCATCGACCTCGACATCATGCCGGGGGAAGTCGTGGCCATTCTGGGGCCGTCCGGCTCGGGCAAATCAACCTTTCTACGCTGTATCAATCATCTCGAAGATATCCAGAAGGGATATATCGAGGTTGATGGCGAACAGATCGGTTACCGGGTGAAGAACGACCATCTGGAAAAGCTGTCGCCCACCGGCATTGCCAGGCAGCGCCGCAAGATCGGCATGGTGTTCCAGCAGTTCAACCTCTACCCGCACATGACCGTGCTGCAGAACGTCATCGAAGCGCCAGTCGGCGTCCATCGTGAAAGCCGAAAGGATGCGATCGAGAACGCCAAGCGCCTTTTGGAACGCGTCGGTCTGTCGGAGAAGGCCAATGCCTATCCGCGGCAGCTCTCCGGCGGCCAGCAGCAGCGCGTGGCGATTGCCCGCGCACTGGCGATCAAGCCGAAGCTGATGCTGTTCGACGAGCCGACCTCGGCACTCGATCCGGAATTGGTCGGCGAAGTGTTGGCGACGATGCGGGATCTGGCAAAGCAGGGTCTCACCATGATCGTCGTCACCCACGAGATCAGTTTTGCCCGTGAAGCGGCCGACCGGGTGGTGTTCATGGACGGCGGCGTCGTCGTCGAACAGGGCAAGCCCGAAGATGTGATCGGTAATCCGCAGCATCCGCGCACGCAGGCTTTTCTGTCGCGCTTTCTTTAAAAATCTCCCCGCCTAGCCCCGGCCCCAAAGGCCGGGGCCTTTTGTTTGGATTTTGCTAAGTCTGGAACTCCGATGCCCTCGCAAGACAATCTCTACGCCCGCGTCTCCGATTTCGATGCCATGGAAGCCGAGCTGAAGGCGACCCGCCATCACCTGCACGCCAACCCGGAGCTTTCCTTCGAGGAAACCGAGACCGCCCGGTACGTAGCCGATAAGCTGGAAGCCTGGGGATATGCTGTCACCCGCAATGTCGGCGGCCATGGCGTCGTGGCGACGCTGAAGAACGGCACCGGCACCAAGAGCATCGGTATCCGTGCCGACATGGATGCATTGCCGATCGAGGAAGAGACGGGTGTCGCCTATGCCAGCACCATACCCGGCAAGATGCATGCCTGCGGCCACGACGGCCACACCACGGTTCTTCTCGGTGCAGCCGAATATCTGGCGCGGACAAAACGCTTCAACGGCACAGTGACGTTGATCTTCCAGCCGGCCGAAGAGGCCGGGCAAAACAGCGGCGCGCAACGGATGATCGCCGACGGCCTATTCGAGCGTTTCCCGATCGACGCGATCTTCGGCCTACACAACCACCCCGGCATGCCGGCCGGCGCACTGCTCACCCGATCCGGTCCGATGATGGCGGCCAGTGATACGGTGAAGATCACCATCGTCGGCAAGGGCGGCCATGCGTCGCGACCGCATCTCACCGTTGATCCGGTCTTGGTCGCCTGCAACCTCGTCGTCACGCTGCAGTCGATCGTCTCGCGCAATGTCGATCCAACCCAGACCGCCGTCGTCACCGTCAGCACGATCCATGCCGGCGAAGCGTCGAACGTCATTCCGAACACGGCAAAGATCTCGATGAGCGTCCGCTCGTTCGACCCGGCGATCCGCACTTTCCTCGAGGAGCGCATCCGCACGCTGGCGGCAAGCGTTGCCGAGGGCCATGGCGCAAGAGCCGATGTCGACTATGAGCATGGCTATCCAGTCGTTGTGAATTCGGAAAAGGAAACGGCATTCGCTCGCGAAGTGGCCGAGGAACTGATTGGTGCTGAAAATGTCTTCACATGCCCTCTCCTGCCCGGCAGCGAAGACTTCGCCTATTTCCTTGAGCACAGGCCCGGTAGTTTCCTCCGTCTCGGCAACGGCAAGGACTCGCCGATCCTGCATTCGTCGAAATACGATTTCAACGACGGCAGCCTGACGACCGGCGCGGCCATTTGGGCGCGTCTGGCCGAGCGTTATCTTGACGCTTATTGTAGTTAGGTTGAGTTGTCGAGCCAGAGCTCGACCGCCAATTGAAGCGATGACACCGTTCATCGACAGACACCGGGGTTGTTCGGAGTCGAGCCGATCAGCTGCGATTTCCCCCGTCAAGTCGCGAAGCGCCTGGACGTCGACCGCCTGTCGGTCCGCGCCCGCAACGGATATCACCCCGAAGATCAAGATATGCGGTGGCTACGATGCGAAGTTCCGCGTCCATGGCAACAAAAAAGTCTCGCGGCAATTGAAGCGGGGAAGCTTCGACGTCGCCCGATTTACATGGGATCGATGAGAAGGCAGTCCGGTCGCGGGCGCGCTCCCGCTTCCAAGTGTGCCCCACGAAATTCTGAAACGCCAACCGGCATACCGCGCCAGGTTCAGTCCGTGCTGATCGTCGATTACGTCTTCGACAAGGGCTATCGCCGTCCCGGCTTTATGACGGGGGCGAGAACACTGTCGACGGCAGGCGCCATCATTATGCAAATTCCTGGCGACGGAAGGGTGTCGAAGGCGTCGCAGAATTGGCCGCGGAAAGATACAGCGCCCAGGCCGGCGCCGAAGCGGCACGTACTTATTTGAGTGCAACTTCGCCCGCGTCGCGCATCGATGTATTGATGTGTGAAAATGACATTTTGGCGCTGGGAGCGATGGATGTCGCCCGGAGCGAATTCGCTCTTAGAGTTCCGCAAGACCTGGCAGTCGTCGGCTTCGACAATATCGAGCTCGGCGGCGCCCCCGCCTATGGACTGACAAGCTACGAACAGCCCGCCGGCGAAATGGTCGACGCCATTGTCGCAATGATCACCGGAAAGCGCGACGCTGAAATGGTTGTCATGCAGGGGCGTTTTGTGGCGAGGTCATCGGCATGAAATGTCCCTGGGATCGTCCAATGAGCACCTCGCACTTCTGACCATGATCGAATGGCGTCTACATGGTCAGCTCTTGAAAGGATCATTACCAGCGCCCCCTTGAGACCTATGAGATATGGCATAGTATTTATGGAACTTTGGCAATTTAAACCCTGTCGTAATGCCATCAACCAGACGAACACACCCAAATGCGGAGCGTAGAACAGCGCGACGCTAGGATGCATCGCCCAGCAAGATGGGCGATGCACGGTTCGAATAGCCGGCCACCATCATCTTGACGGAGCCTAATGGTGATGGTCGTTCAATCGAGCGAAGACACTGGCGAGATCGCTCTCCTTGACGCTATCGCCGACATACCAGCTGAGGGTGTCGTAGAAGCCAAGAAAGGAGCCTTTCGTTTTGGCCAGAAGTGCCGTGGCTTCCGCAACAGAAATCGAAAGCGCCGCGATGAAGAAGTCGACGAGGGCGGCCTCGGCCTTCGGATGGGCGAAAACGAGCGCCGTGGGAGAGTTGGGCGAGATGACGGGCAGAGCGGAAGCTTCCGGGCGGCACGGCAGGGTGACGGACAAGCGGATATCGCGGGAGGATGCCGCAGCCTCGATCACGAAAGCCTCCGCATCAAGAACCCAGGCAGAGCGTGAGGTATCGAAATAGCGAAAATCGCGCTGCGTTAGCGTGAAGCTCACCGTCTTCGCCTCGCCGGGCTGCAGATGCAGCTTGGCAAAGGATTTGAGTTCACGGATGGGCCGCTTCAGGCCTGGCGCAAGCGGGCGCACATAGAGCTGGACGACCTCCTTGCCGGCGGCCGATCCGCTGTTGCGGACAGTGACACGCACCCGACAATCCGCAGCTGCGCCGATCTCACGCGCATCGATCTCGATATTCTCATAAGAGAACGTCGTATAGCTGAGCCCATGCCCGAACGGGAACGCCGGGACAATCGCTTTGAGATCGTAGAAGCGATAGCCGACAAAAATACCCTCGCTGTAGACATGGCGTCCGTGCTCGCCGGGATAGGTGTGCCAGCCGGGAATATCCTGCATTCGCGCGGGCATGCTGGCGGAGAGCTTGCCGCAAGGGTTCTGCTCGCCGAATAGAATGCGAGCGAGCGCTTCGCCGCCGCCTTGCCCCGGATAGAAGATGGCAAGCACGGCATGGACATCCTCGAGCCACGGCATCTCGACGGTATCGGGCATCGAGAGCACGACGATGACCTTCCGTCCGGCTGCCGCCAACGCCTTGATGAGAGCATCGTGGCTGGCCGCCAGCCTCAGTGAGTCACGGTCGTTGCCCTCGCCGTGGCGGCTTTTCTCGTTCTCCGCGAACACCAGCGTGACGTCGGCACTCGATGCTGCCTCGACGATCGTTTCGATCGATGCCGGCATGCCGACCGGAACAGTGGAGGAAAATGGCAAATACCTTGCCTTGAGGTCACTTCCCGCCCGGGCGGCGATCTGAACGAAGGGGCTGTCAACGCGATAAGGGTTGGTCGTGGCCGACCCAGAACCCTGAATGACAGGGGTGACAGCGCCATCGCCGACGACGAGGATCTCGCCTGGGCGGCTTGGATCAATAGGCAACACATTGCCTTCGTTGCGCAGCAGCACGATCGATTCCGCGGCGATCTCCCGCGACAGCGCATGGTGCCCGTCAAGGTTCGCGGCCATCCCGCGCCGCTCGTTCAACTTGCATTGGCGCACGAATGCCAGAACCTTCGCGCAGGCAGCGTCGACCGCCTCGGGCGCCACTTTACCGGCCTTGATCGCAGCACTCAGGCGCGCTTTGCGTGGCTTGCTCTCCGGCATGTCGAGATCTGTCCCGGCAGAGAGCGCAGCCCCACGATCCTTGATGGCGTGCCAGTCAGAAACGACAAGCCCGTCATAGCCCCACTCCTCGCGCAGGATTGTGGTGAGAAGCCAGTGATTCTCGGCCGCCTGGACACCGTTCAGCGGATTGTAAGCGCTCATGACGGTCCAGGGCGCGCTCTTTTCGATCGCCCGTTCAAACCCAGCCAAGTAGATCTCGCGCAGTGCCCGTTCATCGACTTCTGAGCTGGTGGTTGTTCGTTCGATCTCGGAATTGTTGCAAGCGAAATGCTTCAGCGAGGCCCCGATGCCGTTATCCTGCAGGCCCGAGATGACGGCCGCAGCAATGTCCCCACTGATGAGGGGGTCCTCGGAATAATACTCGTAGGCACGGCCGGCCAACGGCGTGCGGCGGATATTGATGCCCGGTCCAAGCAGGAGATGGACGCCGAAGTTCTGGCATTCCGCCGCCAGCGCCGCCCCCATCCGATAGGCCAGATCGACGTCCCACGAACAGCCAAGCAGATTGCCGTTTGGGAAGCACGTCGCGGGACGGGTCGTGCCGAACATACCGCCTGGCGCATCGGCCTGCTGGTCGACGAGTTCCAAGAATGCCTGCAGGCTGTCTGCATCACTGTCACCGGCGTCGATTTGGGTCGTCGAGTAACGAACGCCATAGGCGCCGTCGGTCATGACAACAGATGGAATGCCGAGCCGTTCGATCGATCCTGTCTTCCACAGACCACGTCCGCTCAGCAGATCGACCTTTTCGGCAACCGTCATCTGGCCGACAAGCGAGTGGATTTCGTCGTCGCTGGGCTGAAACATCGATACTCTCTCATTTCTAGGCAGCAGAGATGGTCCTGTCAGCAGATCTTCTGCAGGAGTTCCATCAGCATCATCCGCTCGGCAAGCGTCAAGGTGCTCAGCGTTTCTTGCGAAATCTGAAGGGCGATTGATAGATTGCGCGCTACCGTCGCCTCCCCTTCTGCAGTCAACGTCAAAACAAGACGCCGCGCATCGGCTGCATCCGGCGCGGTGTGAACCAGCCCACGCTTGACGAGCCGGTCGACGACGCCCTTGATGGTCGCCATATCCATCGCCGTCTCACGGCCAAGATTGCCCTGGGAACAGGGCTGCAGATCTTTGAGCTTGACCAGCGCTGCCCATTGGGTCGTGGTCAGCTTCTCAGCCATCAGGCCTGTGAAGATGGCGACATGGCGTTGGTTGGCCTGGCGCAGATAAAATCCGATCTGTTCGCCAAGCGCATATTCGGCCTGCGGAGCGTTTGCGTCGGCCGCGGATGAAGGTGCTGCCTTTGGCGAATCGGCTTTATCTTTGAACGGAACGTCCATGGGATCTCTCAAATCTATCTGTTCGTCTTCCAGGCAGGCAACCGCGTTCCCAAATTCATTCTCGCCATAAGTTCAGGATGGCTTCTGTCGACAGAATTTCAATCTGCTCGGAAAGCCTTGGCGCCAAATTCTCGACGACGACTCTGTGCGCCTTCATGTCGCCGCTTGCCAGCGCGTCTTCTGCCAGAACGACACGGTAGCCGGCATCGACTGCATCGAGAACGCTGGCGTAGACGCAAACATCGGTTTCGACGCCCGAAAAGATAATGGTATCGATGCCTGCTGCCTGCAATCGCTCGGAAAAACCGGGCGACCCGAAGACCGAATAGGTTTCCTTGTCGACGAGCGATCCCTGTTGGGCGACCGCCGCAAGCGGTGCGACCAGATCAAGCATCGCGACGTCAAGTTCATCCAGCGTCACAGCCGACCATCGGCGATAATAGTTCTTCCATCGGCCCTTGGCGCTTTCGGGATCCCGCGGAACCATGAAACGGGCGAACACGGTATCGGATGGCCTTGCAGCGCACAGCGTCATCACGTTCGGAAGAATCTCGGCAATCGCCGGCGTGTACCACGCCGTCTCCTCGACAAACAGGCGTTGCATATCGATGACGACATGCAACGTTTTTTTCGAAAACGGCACGGTCGCCATGGTCACTCAGCCACCGGGACCGTGTGTTCCGGAGACCAGCTCAAGGTGATGGTGTCACCATCGCTCAGGACCTTGCCGTCGCGGTTCTGTGCAAACAGCTTGAGCGGCAGTCCGTCCTTGGTTTCCAGGAGATAAGAAAGCACCGGGCCAGCATAAATGACGGTGGTGATGCGCGCCGTCAGGCTGTTGCCGTCCGTCGGGCCCGATCCGATCGACATCTTTTCCGGGCGCACGGCGAGCGTGACCTTCGAGCGGTCGCCGGGTAGTGTCCCGGTGGTTTTCACCACGGTGCCATCGTTCAGGCGCACTGCACCGTTATCAATCGTACCGGTCAGGAAGTTGGAATCGCCGAGAAATTCCGCGGCAAAGCGTGTCAGGGGCCGCTCGTAGACCGTTTCCGGCTCGCCGATCTGGACAATCCGCCCCTTGTCGAGAATGGCGACCTTGTCGGAGAGTGTCAGCGCCTCTTCCTGGTCGTGGGTGACAAAGATCGTCGTAAGACCGCTCTCGCGCTGGATACGCAGCAGTTCGACCTGCATCTCCTGACGAAGACGCCGATCGAGCGCCGACAGCGGTTCGTCCAGAAGCAACACGCTCGGCTTGATGACGATGGCGCGCGCCAGCGCGACGCGCTGCTGCTGGCCACCGGACAGCTGCTTGGGCGTGCGGTCGCCGAAGCCGGGAAGCCGCACCATCTCCAGAGCGCGATCGACTTCCTTGCGAGCGGCCGCGCCCTTGATGCCGCGACGTTCCAGACCAAACGCAACATTCTGGGCGATCGTCATGTGCGGAAACAAAGCGTAAGACTGGAACATCATGCCGATGTTACGACCCCAGACCGGGATATCGGTCACATCGTTGTTGCCGATCGTGACAACGCCCTGGTCCGGCTTGATGAAGCCCGCGACTATGCGCAGAAGCGTAGTCTTTCCGGAACCGGACGGTCCAAGAAGGCTGGTGAAGGAGCCTTCCGGAAACTCGGTGGTGATATCTGACAGGACGGGCGTGGTGCCATAGGTCTTGGCGACGGAATTGACTTTAACGTTTGTCACGGGTGTCTCCGGGCTTGGCGAAGCGCGCGAAAATCAGGATGATCGTCATCGAACCGAGCAGAAGCACGGTCGAGATCGCATTGATTTCAGGGGTGAAGCCCTTGCGGATCGAGGAGTAGATCTGCACCGGCAGCGTGGTGTAGCCGGGCGTTGCGAGAAAGTAGGAAATGACGAACTGGTCGAGCGATACGGCGAAGGCGAAAAGTGCCGCGCCGAGGATACTCGGATAAAGCAGCGGCAGTGTCACCGAGAAGAAAGCGTGGACCGGCGTGGAGCCAAGGCTCATCGCGGCGTCTTCGAGATCGGCACGAATGGTCCGAAAACCGGTACCGACCACCAGAACCACATAAGGGATGGCGAGGGCCACGTGGCCGATCAGCAGGGCATGCATGCCGCGCCCGATGCCGCTCCAGTAGAAGAAGATCAGCATGGCCGTGCCGGTGATCAGCCATGGGATGGCAATCGGTGGCAGAAGCATAAGCTGCAGCAGGCTCTTGCCGCGGAATGTCCGCCGCGACAGCGCCACCGATGCCATGGTCCCGAGCGCTGTCGCCAGCACCGCGGTGATGGTGGCAATAATGATGCTGTTGAGGCCGGCCGTCAGCAAAACAGTGTTGCTCCACAGCGCCTGGTACCATTGCAGCGAAAAGCTGAACGGCAGCTGATAAAGCGGCGAAGCGTTGAAGCCCATCGCCATCATCACGAGAATGGGCGTATAGAGGAAGATGAGGATCGCGATGAGATAGATACGTCCAAGCGGGTTCATGATCCCCTCCTCAAGCTGTCGTGCCACGGCGCAGAACGCCGGAGAAGGTTGCGAAAATGGCGAGCACGACGGCCAGCAGCGTAAAGGACAATGATGCGCCGAGCGGCCAGTTGAAGGCTTGCGTGAACTGGTCTTCGATCACCGTCCCCATGGTGACGCCGACACGGCCACCCAGGATGCGCGGCTCCATGAACGAACCGATGACCGGAATGAAGATCAGGACGGAGCCGGAGATCAGGCCAGGAGCCGCGAGCGGCACCAAAATCTTGAACAGAATGGTCCACCAGCGTGCGCCGAGACTGGATGCAGCCTCTATGATCGCGTCGTCGATTGCCACCAGGGCGATGTAACAGGTCAGGATCATGTATGGCAGATAGCCGTGAACAAGACCGACCACGATTGCATGGCGTGTGTAGAGAAAGCCGATCGATCCGGCCTCGGGCGCAATCATGTGCAGCAGATTGTCGAGGAAGCCGTTTTCCCGGAGCACCATCGTCCAAGAGAACACGCGCACCAGACCGTTGGTCCAGAAGGGCAGAAGGATCAGGATCAGCAGCATTTCGCGCGTCTTGCCAAAGGTCGATCGAACCAGCGCAACGGCGGCGAGAAAGCCGAGTATGGCGCAAAACAGCGTTGTCCAGAAGCCGATCAGCAATGACGTGATGCCGATGCCGACTAGATAGGGCTGATCGATGAAGGCGCGGTACTGCTTCAGCGTAAAGACGATCGGGGCCTTGCCCATCGGTGTCGCCGACATGAAGCTGAACACGAACATAGTCAGCAGCGGCAGGAAGACAGCAAGCGTCAACCAAGCATAAGTTGGCAGCAGCAAGGCCGTCGTCGAAACCCATGACGGGAGCGCGCGCCGACTGCGCGGACCCGAAGGTCCACGCACTAACGCCAATGTCAGTTGGTCATTCTGCATAGAAGGCTTTCACTTCCTGCCATACGTTGTTGAAGGCTTCGCGGCGATCGTCCGGCAGCGCCGACATGATGCCCATTGTCTTCAGGTATTCAGGCTTGTGCACCTGGCGGCTCAGATCGTCGGTCGGAAGCGCGGACAGAGCGGCCGAGTTCGACGACGCCGGAGCACCGACCTTGGTGGCCCATTCCACATAGAATGCCGGATCGATCATCCAGTTGGCGAACACAAGCGCGCCCTCCGCGTTCGGAGCCGACGCCGGGATACCGAGACCATCGACCCAACCGATGCCGCCTTCCTTGGGGACAACGAACTGAACTGGAAGCTTCGAGTTGCGCTTGGAGCGCACCGAACCGCCCGACCAGAAGAGCGACAGGTCGAATTCCTTGGCGGCAAACGACTTGTTCCATTGATCTTCCGTGGACCAGAGAAGCTTAACGTTCGGCTTGATCGACTTGAGTGCAGCCGTAACAGCGGCCAGATCCTTTGGATCGTTGATGTCCTGGCCGCTCATTAGGGCGCCGACGGCAACGTTGATGATCGCATCGTCGTCCATGGCAACGCGGCCCTTATAGGCAGGGTCGGCGAGAACGGCGTAGCTATCGGGAACCGGCATGCCTTCACGGATGGCGAGCGAGGTCATGCCCCAGACCCACGGAACTGCGAAGCCCTTGCCGTCCTTGCTGAAGTTCGGGTTGGAGCGCAGGTTCTCATCGACCGTCGCTGCGTTCGGAACCTTGCTGAAATCGATCGGCTGCAGCAGATCTTCGGCAACGGCCTGGGCGCAACGCGCGGCGTTGAGAACGACGAGATCGTAAGCGCCCGGATTGGTGCGCAGTTTGGTCAGCATCTCCGATTCCGAGCTATAGTAGTCGTGAACGACTGCAATGCCGGTCTTTTCGGTGAAAGCCTTGACGGACCATGCTTCGTCCGTGCCGTAGCCTTGCCAGTTCAATACCGTGATGGTGCCAGCCGAAAAGGCCTTGCGCGGCAGGCTGGAGAAACTGACGCCAGCGACGAGCGCTGCGGACATCAACTTCATCGTATTGCGTCTGGTGAGTTCAGTCATTGTGGCACCCCTCTTGAACATACACAGTTATAGACGATCGCGACCGCAGTCAGCGACCTCAACGGATCGGCTAAGCCGAAAACAGGCGACATGCCAGGCACATCTAATTGTTTGTATGCAAACTATCATCAGAGGAAATCGAATATTCGAACACGCATTTTCCGGGCAAGTGGAAACCTGCGCCGCACAGCTGCGGAACATCGTTTCATAGACGGATAATAGCGTATAACGCCGATAGAAAGCCAACTTCAATCATTCGATTTGTCGCCGACCTCAGTTCAAACCCTCTGATATTAGTATCAGTCTTTTCGTTTTTTATTTGTATACAAACTATTGATGAGGAATTGACTTGTGTCAAGCGCTACCTTGCGTGGGGAGCGGCTCGCGTGGTGAAAAATAGACGTCGAGTTGGCGGTCACGGGCGCTCTCGGCAATCATGAGGCGTATACCTTGCTGTGATGCAACAAAGGCGACATTCTCCCCATCCAGACGGACAGCAACGACCTGACAAATGTCCAGGTCAGGCAGCTCGATATAGCCATCTTCGGCGGTTGGAGCGACGGTGCAGGCAATCCGCCCTTCTGCGATGGTGATGCGCGAGAGCGTGGTCCGCAGGTCGGTCCTGAGCGCGGTCCGGCCGTTCAGCGTCAAGGCAAGAATGCCTGCTTCAACGGCCAGATGCAGCGTTCCTGACGGCGACACCATCGGCCCGAGAGCGACATCCCGCCCAGTGTTGCGCACGGTCCAGCCCGTCCAGGGATCGAACTCGACGATCTCGCCGGCGGCCATCAGAGGCAGCATCGCTGCCCAGATGTAGAACGGGTCGGTATCGCCCTGGTCCATCGCCTCGCCGGTCACCGCATTGTAGTTTTCAGAGGCGATGCGATCCTCGCGCCAGGACTTCATGAAGAGGTCGTAGCTCTGGGCGGCAAGTTTGCTCGCTTCCGCAACGAAGCCATAGCGGCGCAGGCCGAGCCAGACCATGTAGTTAACATTCGGCCAAATGCGTCCGCGCCAGTAGACATTGTCGGCGAACGCAGGATCGTCGCGCGTAGCATTCGGAAGAACGTAGTCGCCGCCGAACGTGCTTTCATCGCTCAGATGCTCGAGCAGGCGGGCGGCCTGCACTGGCGTGGCCGCGCCGCATAGCAGCGGGTAGAAGCTGGTCGGCGATAGCGACCGCACGAAGCCACCGCGCCGCTGGCGATTGGCGAATATGCCACGGCTTTCGTCCCACAGTGTTTCCGAGATCAGCTTGCGGCTGCGCTCGGCAAGGGCGGCGAATTCGCGTGCATCTTCGGGCTTGCCGAGCACCGCGGCCATTTTCGACAGCATCTCGGCGTCGAGAGCCGCTGCACAGTTGAGGCCGAGGTCGAACGTCGACAGGGTGCGGGTGACGGGATCGTAGACCGCCTCGTCATGGGTCGCGGAATTGTCCATGCCGGTTTCATTGCGCGCGGCAAAGGCAGTCCCCTTGTACAGGCCCTCGCCAACATCCGACGTACCGCAGGAAAGCAGCCCTAAACCATCCGGATCGCGGTTTTCCTGCCACCAGCGCCGATTGCGGACCAGCGCATCATAGCTTGCCTGGATCATCGAGCGTTCGCCGGTGCGCTGATACAACTGCCAGATCACCAAAGCACCGAACGGAAGCTGCGTACGATCGACCCATGCGTCGTTGGAGGTGACGATGCAGGCGATATTTCCCTGCGGCGTCGCACTCGCCACCGCAGTGGCCATATTCTCGCGCGCCAGATCCGCGTCGAAGACGCCGGCCAATAGAGCCGCGAAAATCTGGTCATTGTACCAGACCGCGAACTTCCCGAGGTTCCAGATCCGCGTCACTGCCGTATAGGGGCGCGCATTGATTTCGTCCCAGATCGTGTTCCAGGCGACCACATCGCGGATGGCGTCGAGCGCGCCTTCGAACACGCCTGCCTGGACATCGCCGATTTCGGCGGGCGCACCGGCAGCGAGACAGGCCTGCGCCTTCGAAATGGCAAGCTCCGCGCTATCGGCAACGCCTGCGGCATAGGCGCCCTTGCGCATCATTTCGAGATTGAAGCGCAAGGCGATGACAGGTGCCTCGTTCTTGCGAGTGGCGGTGTAGAAGTAGCCGTTCTCCTCGAAATCCGCGCACAATGCGTCGATCGTCTCGTGGCCGGTGACATGGATCGGCGGTTCGGAGGTCGCGACCGCCACGAACCGGGTGCCGATCTTCAAGAGAGTGACGTTTCGCCCTGCATCATGGACGGCTAGCTCACTGCCATCGGACGAGATCGCCAGCGTCACCCAGAAGCGCAGCCCCCATTCGGCCGAAACCTTGCCGTCCCAGCTGCCGCGAACGGCGAAGGGATCGGTCTTCGTGGTCGAAAAGGCCACGGTCGTGCCGCTGTGATCGGTCTCCAGCTCGATCAGCGAGCCGTCGATCGTGTGGCGCCCCAGCCGGACCGAGTCGCGGCGCGGTTCGATGACAGAGGTCGACTTGCTGCGGGTCGAGTACAGAATCGGCGTGATCCGCACGCCGAGGGGCAGGAAAACCATTTCGGCCGGCCGGTTGGACCAGCTGTTCCAGGCGCGCATCAGGGGGATCGTCGAATGTTGTGGCATGGCTAGGTGGTTTCCGGTCAGTTTGTCTGCGGGATGAGTTTCGGTGCTGCGGTCAATCCGCTCTTGTCGAGGCTGTCGCCGAGATAGGGTGTGTTGCGGTAATAGCGATTTGCGGCCGTGTTGGCGACGCGCAGTTCCAGCGAATGAACACCGGAGACCAACCGACCCAAGGCAAAACGATAGGGCCGCCAGCCGCGGCGATCGATCTGCCTGCCGTCCAGCCACACGGCGACCACGGTATTGACCTCAGGCAATTCTAGGACCCAATCGGCCTCATCGCCTATTTCCAGCGTCAGCCGATAGATGCCGGTACCGGACAAATCGGCAAAGCCCTGCATCTCCCAACCTGATAGCACCGAAATCGGCACGAACTCTAAACCGGTGCCCGGCGCAAAGCTCCAACCGTCGACAAGCGATATCGCGTGTCCAGCATCAAGAAGCGATTGATCCGAGAGTTGACCTTGGATCGTTGCCTTCTGCAGCACTTGCCGCAGCCGAATGCAACGTACTTCCTGTGGTGCGAGCGTGACCGCCAGACGACCGAAGGTGGACGCCTCATTCACCTCGCCTGTCGTCGCGGCCCAAACCTCACACTCGAAGCCGTCTCCGAAGGAGATCTCGCTTACGAGCTCCGTTGAGCAATCGTTGAACAGCACGACACGCCACCAGCCGTCGGGCTCGTATCCGACCCATTGCCATGGCTTGTTCCCGGAGCGGCAGACCAAGTCGGGACCGGACGACGGAAGCGACTGCAACAGAGCGATCACATCGCTGTCGCCGGGCATTCCTTCGACATGCACTGAAACCTCGACGGCATCCCGTATTGCGCTATCGCAGACGGTGGACAAGTGATCGCCCGACGACCAGATGACACCGCCCGCAGCCTTGAAAGCATCAAGGGTTTGCAACGTCGCCTTAGTCTCCAGCACGGTCACAGATGGCAGGACGACCGCATCGAAAACCAAGCCCGATGCCAGGAGACGGCCACTCTCTATCGTTGCAGTCGCAAGATCAGCCTCACTCACCAACATGAAGTCGCGTCCCTGCGTCAGAAGCTTTTCGCACCATGCGCCGATGTGGGTGGCATGTGTGTGGCGCGGGCCTTCTGCGAACGCAGTCTGAAGCGGATAGAGGATTGCAACGGGGGTACGGGGTTTGGCCGGCTCGATGAAGGCGGAGATGCGTGCGGTCTCCTGCGCGAACAGATCGTGATAACTCCACCACGGCTCGAAATTGATGCCCGGCCCGAAATCAAAACGCGGATTGGCAAAGGGCGTCGGATCGTCGTCGTGACCATCGCTCTGGTAAACGCCGTGCCAGAGAAACTGTCGGGTGCCGAGGCAATAGAGTCGGATCGCTTGCGCGCGCATTGTCTCCAGCGTCAGCTCCCATTGGCCGGCGGCGCGCACGGGCGTTCGCTCGGCGCTGGCATAGGTCTCCACGACACAGCGGCTGCGGCCATTCGAGCGGGCAACGGAATCGCCCAGCTTCGGCGCAAGCTGGGCAATGAAATTGTTGGAATCGACCGCCGTCTCATGCCTGAAAGCGTCGATGCCGAAGAAATCCACAGCGAGCGCAACCCTGGGGTCTATGCTGGTGAAACCGCCGTTCAAAGACCACGCGCTGATATGCGGTAGGATCTCGTGTCCAGTCAGCGCGATGCCCTTGCCCTCGGCCCATCGACGCAGCGTGCCAGAGAAGGCATCGTTCATCAGGGCTGAATAGGCAGCATAGAATTGCGCGCGCAGCCGCAAGGTTTCAGGCCCGACATCGCGCAGCAGCCCCAGCAGCGTCTTGGCGAACGGCTGGCCCGTGCTGTGCAAAGCGGCATCCGGCAGCGTCGAAGCAAACAGCAGACTGTTGCCGAGACTGCCCGAAATCTGATCCCACTTGTAAAACCCGGCCGCCGGCTGGTCATAGAACACGAAGCCGACGGGATCAGGCACGAGATTACCAAGCGCTTCGACGAGCGGATCAAGCCCGACGTCGATGAACCGCTCCGCGGCTTCCGGCAGGAGGTAGTTGATCAGCCGGGAGGTCGTGGAGCGCGCGCTGATGAAGACCGTCAACGTCTGGCCGTCTTTAATCTCGCCGTCGAATGCGTAGGTGCAGGAAACATCGTCGCTTCTAACGACCGATGTCTGTGTGATCACATCGACAATCTCGTCCAGACCGCCAACCTCATCGGAGGAATGCAGCAGGGCGGACGCGACCACCCATTCGCACCACTCGACCCGACCGCCTTCATATTGCCACGCGAAAATGTCCGGCCCCATCTTTTGCGTGAAAGGCGGATGGATGCCGCTGATCTGCCCCTCAGCCTGCTCGGACGAGGCCCAGAACAGGTGGCGTTCGCGCACCGCGTCACAGCCCGCAACCGTGCGCCCGCCGGCGTGACCGCTGATCCAGTTGTAGTCGTCATAAATGCCGAGCTTCAGGCCAAGCTTACCGGCGATTTCGGCCGCAACGCGATAGGCATTGAGGTAATCAGGCGACAGATAATCATCCCGCGACATCGCAAGACGCGCCTGGATGAGGATGGTGCCGATCCCCTTCAGTTTGAAATCGTCGAGCTGTGCGTGGCAGACCTCCTCCGTCGGGATCGAATGCCAGAACCAGTAGGCCGAGGGCCGAAAGGCGGCTGTCGGTTTTTCGAACACGCCGCGGTGGTCGATATCCTGTCCGGTTCGGATCTGGGCCAACTCGTCTGCTCCCTCAGTGGCTCGATGCCGTGACGCGCTGTATGGCGTTTGTCGTCTCCGTCCAGGCCGGCTTGTCAGGAGCAAAGCGCGCCCTGAGATAGGCGGCGAGATCCTTGATCTGGCTTTCGTTCAACGTCTCGCGAAACGCCGGCATCGACATCACCTCTGGGCCTTCGCGGCCGGTGGTTTGCGCAAGGATCGCCGGCGCCTCGACGCCGTTCAGGATCGCCTGGATGAGATTGTCGGGTGTGTCTGCATGCAGGTTGCTGCTGAGGGCAAGCGACGACAGGATAGTGTTTCCGGTATGGCAGGTGGCGCAGGCGCCGTTGAAAAGCCGCTCGCCCTTCGGTGAAATATGCGCAGCAGAGGCCTTGGCGGCTTCGCTCGCCGCAACGGCCGCTTCACTCTGTGCCTTGGTGTCGGCAGGCGTTTCGTTCAGGCTTGCGAGATAGGTTGCCATGGCGCGGATATCGGTATCCGGCAGCGGCTGCATCACTTCGACGACATGCGCCATCGGGCCTGCCGCGCTGCCATGATCGCGCGAGTGACCGGTGCGCAGATAGTCGTAGAAAGCATCGGCGGTCCAGCCGACCGGACCCTTGGCGAAGGCATTCAAGGCCGGCGCTTCCCAGCCATCGGCAAAGCCGCCGGAAAGCTTGGCGCTGCCGCTCTTTTCCGCGCCGAGCACGTTTCGATCGGTGTGGCAGGCCGAACAGTGGCCGAGCGTTTCCACTAGGTAAGCGCCTCTGTTCCACTGTGCATCACGGGCCTGGTCGTATTTGAACGGCTCCGCCTTCAGGAAAAGCGCGTTCCAGCCCGCCATGATCGCGCGGATGCTGTAGGGGAATTTCAGTTTCGTCTCCGGCGCCTTTTTGGCAACCGGGGCCTGCGTCATCATGTAGGCATAGAGCGCCTGAAGATCAGAATCATCGGCACCCGCAAATGATGTGTAGGGGTGGGCGGGATAGAGGTGATGGCCGTCACGACTCACGCCCTCGCGCATGGCCCGCTCGAAGGCCGGATAGGACCACGCGCCAATACCGTTTTCGGTGTCCGGCGTGATATTGGTGGCATAGACCGCCCCAAAAGGCGTGTCGAAGCGTCGGCCGCCAGCAAAGGGCGTGCCGTCGGGGCCGACATGGCACACATTGCAGGCACCGGCAGCAACCGCCAGCCGTCCACGCTCGATGGTGGCGGCGCTATAGACGTTGGTATCCGGCCGCTGAATGGTGCTGATTGCCGGTCGCCATGGCGAGGACACGGTGACGACGCCGGACAGTGCCGCGACAGCACCGACGGCGGACAGACCGATGTTCCACCACTTACGCTTATTCGCGGGCGGGGCGGAAGGGGTTTCATCCTTCTTGCCGTTCAGCGCAGCGAGCACCAACTCCGGCGTCAATGGCAATTCACGGAAGCGAATGCCGGTGGCGTCATAGACCGCGTTGGCAATTGCCGAGGCACTGGGAACGGAGGCGGACTCTCCGACGCCGAGCGGCGGTTCGTCCTGCCGCGGCAGCATCAGCACGTCGATGGCGGGGACCTCGGGGAAGGTGATCAGCGGATAGCCGCCCCATTCCTTCGACTGCACGGCCGTCGACGAGAATTCGACCTTCTCCTTCAGCACCCGGCTGGTGGATTGAATGATATTGCCATGGATCTGGTGGCGCACGCCATCGGGATTGATCATCATCCCGGAATCCTGCGCGCAGGTGACCTTGGTCACCGCGATCTCGCCGGTCTTCTTGTTGACGGCGACATCGGCGACCCAAGCGGCCCATGCGGCGGCCTTGCCCGGGAACGGCCCGTGGACGTAAACGGCATAGGCAAACCCGCGCCCATAGAGCAGGTCGCCCTCGCCGCCGAGGGTGCCCCATGCCGTATGCGGCACCCACTTCGCCCGTTCGGCCAGCGCATGCACCAGATCGACGGCGCGTGGATCGTGGAGATAGCGAAGCCGATACTCGATCGGATCGACGCCGGCGGCAGCGGCCAGTTCATCAATGTAGCACTCGTGGGCAAAGGTGTTCGGCATCGCCGAGACGCCACGGAACCACGATGCACGCGCTATCGGTGGCATGTCATGCACGGTCACGCGAAGATTGCCATAGGCATAGGGCGGGATCGCAGTGCGATCGCCCATCTGCACGACATCGGAGATCGGCGCCACCTTGCCGGTGAGGATCAGGGAGAGCGTCGGGGCGAGATTGGAGGGATAGCGGGTTTCGAAATCGTAGGCAGACGGACCACCCTCCAGATCGAGACCGCCGCGCACATCCATGATCTGGGCGGCGCCCTTCGGCTCCCAGGCATGTTCCTGCTCGCGGGTCAGTTGCACCCGCACGGGTGCCTTGACGGCGCGCGACAGCAGTGCGGCGTCAGCCGTGACGTCGTCGGCGCAGTTACGGCCATAGCAGCCCGCAGCTTCCAGCCGCTCGACCTGGATGAGATCTTCCGGCATGTCGAGAAGGAGTGCCAGATCGCGGCGCATGGGGAATGGGTTCTGCGTGCCCGACCAGACCGTGAGACCTGTCTCGGTATAGTCCGCCACCGCGCAGGACGGACCGATGGAGCCGTGCATCTGGTAGGGCCATACATACGTGCGGTTCATCGACTGGGCGCTGCCGGCCAGCGCCATATCGACATTGCCAAGGTCGGCAAGCTTGCGCGGCCTCGCCGGGTTGGCTCGAATCGCCTTTTCAGGTGCGTTCAGATCCGGCCACTCGGGCGGCGCGCGCCAGACGACCTTCAGGCTCTTGGCCGCCTCGATGGCGATCTCCTCGCGGGTCGCGACGATACCAACAAAATCGCCGATGGCGACCACGCCGACCAGCCCCTGAATATGCGCGACCGATCCTTCATCGATCGAAATCAGGCTATTGCCGACATGCTCGCCGTGATCGAAACCGGCATAGGGAGGGCGCAAGACCCGACCGTGCAGCATGCCGGGCACGCGTACATCATGCACGTAGGTCCAGCGCCCGGTGGCCTTTTCAGGAATATCGACACGCGGACGCGACGAGCCGACGAGCCGATAGTCTGCCGCCGGCTTTAGCGCGGCTGTCTTGTCGATCGACAGCCTCACATGGTCGCCGGCGATGATGTCGCCGAAGCTGAGCTGCCAGTTCTCGCCGCCATCCGTACGAATGATGCCATCGTCCACGATCAGCCGCTCAAGCGCCACGCCAGCCTTGTTTGCCGCCTTGGCGAGCAGATAATGGCGGGCGGTGGCGGCGGCCTGGCGCAGGGGAATGGCAGTGATCTGAATCGTTTCGCTGGCGATCGTCGCACCCTGATTGGGGGCAGCCGAGGTGGCGCCGAGCACCATATCCACCTGCTCGAACGGCACGCTGAGCTCCTCGGCTACGATCTGCGCCAGCGAGGTACGGATGCCGGTCCCGAGATCGACGTGACCGTTGAATGCGGTCACACGGCTATCCGCACCGACCGCGATGTAAAGCTCTGCGGCATCGCCCAGCGACGCATCATTGACGATGAGCAGCATGTCTGTAGCGGACATATAGGCGGATTTTGGCATTGCGCGGTGATCGGTCATGGAGAAACCTCCTTCACGGCGTCCAGCGGCACGGGATCCGGCATGGGTCGGCGCGCACGTTCGGCTTTGGCATAGCCGACGGCCCGCCTGGCTGCAGCGAGTATTTCCATATGCGTCCCACAGCGGCAGAGATGATGGCGCAGCGCTTCGCGAATGTCTTCCTCGTTCGGATCAACATTGCGATTGAGCAGGGAAGCGGTGGCAATGATCATGCCATTCAGGCAGTATCCACACTGAGCGGCGGCCTCGTCGATAAAGGCTGCCTGGACCGGATGCAGATGCTCGGGTGTCCCGAGGCCCTCAAGCGTGGTTACGCGGCGCGCGCCAACCGCACCGAGCGGCACCGTGCAGGACCGGACGGCACGACCGTCCACGAGAACGGCGCACGCCCCGCATTCCCCGAGCCCACAACCGTATTTCGGGCCGTTGAGAGAGAGATCGTTTCTTAGGATGTAGAGAAGTGGTGTTTCCGGGCTTGCTTCGACGCTCGCTACGGCATCGTTCACATTCAAACTGAAGCAAACTGGCAGTGTCAAAGCAGGCCCTCCGCACCGGAGAACGAAACACAGACCACGCCTTTTTCCATCGGCCGAACCGCTACGCAGCAGACATCGCGCGGACGCCCACAAATCATAACGATGCGACAGTCACCGACTCTTCGCATCTATTGCCCCTTTTATTTTATTAAAAAGCGTATACGCTTTATAGTGACCGATGACAAGTCGGATTTAGCGATTACAATTTCCCTAGTATATTCAATTGACGAAGGAATTTCTGCGCAATTTTGATGAAAATCAAAGCCTCGCTATTGCTATTTAGAGTGTATGCGCTAGACTTTTGCCAAGCCACCAATCGTGGGAACAATGCGTCGAAGGACAGCTAAGAAGGGTCGCTATGTCGAACGGAAAAGAAAAGATTGCGATTATCGGCGCCGGCCTCGGTGGCGCCGTCGCGGGTGCGCTACTCCAGCACGCGGGTTTTGACGTCAACGTCTATGAACAGGCGCCGAGCTTCTCGCGCCTGGGTGCCGGCATCCATATGGGGCCGAACGTCCTGAAGATTTTCGAGCGCATCGGCGTCGACGAAAAGGTCATCGGCATCAGCAGCACGCCGAGCCATTGGTTCAGCCGCGACGGCATTACCGGCGAATACACCGCGCGGGTTCCGCTCGAAGGTTACGGCCAGACCTATTGCACCGTTCACCGCGGAGACCTGCAGGCCATTCAGTGCGATGCGTTGCAGCCGGGCACCTTGCATTTCGGCAAGAAGCTGGCCCGCCTCGACGATAACGGCACCGATGTGCTGATCGAATTCGAAGATGGAACCTCGGTGCGCGCCGATATCGTGATCGGCGCCGACGGTATCAATTCGCGCGTTCGCGAAACGCTGCTCGGCGCAGAAAGGCCGAATTACAGCGGCTGGGTCGGCCATCGCGCTCTGATCTCGTCCGACAAGCTGAAGAGATACGACCTGACGTTTGAGGATTGCGTCAAGTGGTGGGGTTCGGACCGTCACATGATGGTCTACTACACGACGGCTCGCCGCGACGAATATTACTATGTCACCGGCGTTCCGCATCCAGCCTGGGAGTTCGATTCGGCTTTCGTCGACAGCAGCCGCGACGAGATGGCGGCGGCGTTCGAGGGTTATCATCCGATCATCCAGGCTCTGATCGAAAGCACCGATGAGGTGACGAAGTGGCCGTTGTTCAACCGTAACCCGCTGCCACTCTGGAGCAAGGGCCGCCTCGTGCTGCTGGGAGATGCCTGCCATCCGATGAAACCCCATATGGCGCAGGGTGCCGCGATGGCGATCGAAGACGCCGCCATGCTGACCCGCTGCCTGCAGGAAACCGGCATCAACGATTTCCGCGCCGCTTTCGGACTGTATGAGACTAACCGCCGCGACCGCGCGACGCGTGTCCAGAGCGTTTCGAACGCCAACACCTTCCTGCTCAAGCAGGAGGATCCCGCGTGGGTCTATGGCTACGACATCTATGCCGAGCCGCTGAAGAGCGAGACCGCAGCATGAGCGGCGGTGCCTTGTACGGTGCGAACGTCTTCGCCAACGGCATTCGGCAACACTATCTGCGCTACGGCGGAAGCGGCTCTGCGGTCATCCTGATCCCTGGCATCACCAGCCCGGCGATCACATGGGGTTTCGTCGCCGAGCGGCTCGCCGAACGCTACGACGTCTATGTGATCGACGTGCGCGGCCGGGGGCTGTCTTCGACGGGGCCCGACCTTGATTACGGCCTCAACGCGATGGCCGCCGACGTGGTCGGCTTCGCCACAGCGCTCGGGCTTCCTGCCCCTGCCCTACTCGGCCATTCGATGGGCGCGCGCATCGCCATCCGCGCCGCCGTTGCGGCGCCCGAGGCGTTTTCGAGGCTCGCGCTGATCGATCCGCCGGTTTCTGGCCCCGGACGCCGCGCCTACCCGAGCAAGCTGCCTTGGTATGTCGACAGCATCCGCCTTGCGCTGAAGGGCATCGATGCGGAAGGCATGAAGGCGTTTTGCCCGACATGGACCGACGAACAGCTGAAGCTGCGCGCCGAATGGCTGCACACCTGCTACGAGCCGGCCATCGTCACCGCCTTCGAGGACTTCCACAAGGACGATATTTTCCCGGATCTGCCGAAGCTCAAGCAGCCCGCCATGCTGATGGTGGCCGGCCGCGGCGGCGTGATCGAGCCGGAGGACGCGACCGAAATCCAGTCACTTTATCCAGCGATGGAAATCGTGCGTGTGCCCAATGCCGGGCACATGATCCCCTGGGATGATTTCGACGGCTTCTTTGCCGCGCTTGGAGATTTTCTCTCCCGTTGATTGGAACGGCGGCGGATCGACGATCCACCGGCGTTTGTTTGACACTCGCTTTTGCAACGCAGAGGATTCCATCCGTGCAGAGATATTACCGTATCGGCCAGATCGTTCCGAGCTCCAACACAACGATGGAGACCGAAATTCCCGCCATGTTGACGGCACGCCAGTCCATCCGCCCCGAGCGCTTCACCTTCCACTCCAGCCGCATGCGGATGAAGAAAGTGGTCAAGGAGGAACTGGCAGCGATGGACGCCGAATCCGACCGTTGCGCCGTCGAGCTTTCCGACGCCCGCGTCGATGTTCTCGGATACGCCTGCCTGGTTGCGATCATGGCGATGGGCCTCGGCTATCACCGCCAGTCGGAAAAGCGCCTTACCGGCCGCACTCAGGAAAACGACACGAACATTCCGGTTGTTACCAGCGCCGGCGCGCTGATCGAAGGCCTGAAGGTGATGAAGGCCAGGAAGATTGCCGTCGTCGCACCGTATATGAAGCCCCTCACCGAACTCGTCGTGAACTATATTCGCGAAGAGGGCTTCGAGGTGATGGATTGGCGGGCGCTGGAAATTCCCGATAATCTCGATGTCGCCCGCCACGACCCGGAAAACCTGCCGGCGATCGTCCAGACACTCGATCTCTCGGATGTCGACGTGATCGTGCTTTCGGCCTGCGTGCAGATGCCGTCGCTGCCTGTGATCGCCAAGGTCGAGGCCATGACGGGCAAGCCGGTCCTCACCGCCGCCGTCGCCACCACGTATTGCATGCTGAAATCACTGGGAATGGAAGCCGTCGTACCGGGTGCCGGCGCGCTGCTGTCCGGCGCGTATTGAGGAGAGCCCGATGGTCAGTGCCGAAACCAACTATCAGGGCGTCTGGGGCAACCGCATCGGCTTCGGCCAGCGCCCCGCCTTGCTCGTCATAGACTTTCTGAAGGCCTATACGGTGGAAGGCGCGCCGCTCTTTGCGCCGGGTGTCGTCGATGCAGTGGCGCAAACACCGGCGCTTCTGGCTGCTGCGCGGGCCGCAGGCATTCCCGTCATCCACACCCGCATCCTTTATCTCGCGGAAAACTGTGCCGATGGCGGCATGTGGGTGAAGAAGGCCCCGGTCATGAAGGCCATGGTCGAGGGCAACGTGCTGGCCGAATTCTGCGACGGCGTCGCTCCGGAAAAAGGCGAACTTGTCATAGTCAAGCAATATGCCAGCGCCTTCTTCGGCACCAGCCTCGCCTCGCATCTGCGTGCGCAGGGCATCGACACGGTCGTGTTAGCCGGCTGCTCGACCAGCGGCTGCATCCGTGCGAGCGCCGTCGATGCCGTGCAGCACGGCTTCCGAACCATTGTCGTGCGCGATTGCGTCGGCGACCGGCATCCCGATCCACACAATGCCAACCTCTTCGACATCGACAGCAAGTATGGCGATGTCGTTTCGAGGGAGGAGGCGATCGCCGAAATTGCCAAGGTCAAGTCCGACTGTCCGTAACTTTACAAAACAGCCAAGCCTTCAAACAAGATAGGGGAATGAGCATGGATCAATTCAGCTTCACGGAAATCTGCCTGCATCAGTTGAAGATGTCGGGCGTCCACGAGGGAGAAAAACTCATTGTCCTTACCCAGGGCAACGAGCGCCTCGATTACGCCGACGCCTTCATGGCGGCGGGCATGCGTCTTGGCGCCAAGATGTATCACATGCGTTTGCCGCCGGTGCCGCCGGCAGGTGCATGGGCGGTCGGCCAGACAGGCCTTGCTGCCATGCCGGAAGCGGTAGAGGCCCTGAAGGCCGCCGACATGCTGATCGATTGCATCTTTCTACTCTTCAGCCCGGAACAGATGGCGATCCAGGCGGCCGGCACGCGTATCCTGACCGCCGTGGAACCGCCGGAGATTCTGGCGCGCATGCTGCCGACAAAGGAACTGCGCGAGCGCGTTGAATTTGCGGGAGACCTCTTGTCCAAGGCGAAGGTGATGCGGATCACTTCTCCGCATGGCACGGATGTCACCTACAAGCTCAACACCTATCCCGCCATTACGGAATATGCGTGCACGGACGAGCCGGGCCGCTGGGATCATTGGCCGTCCGGCTTTGTCTTTACCGGTGGTGACGACGATGGCGTCGACGGTACAATCGTCGTTGCTCCGGGCGATATCCTGCTGCCGCAGAACATCTACGTGCGCGACCCGATCATCTATACGATCGAAAACGGTTGGATCACCGACATTCGCGGCGGTCTCGATGCCGAGCTGGTCAAATCCTATATGGCAGGTTTCAACGACCCGCGTGGCATGGGCATGAGCCATGTCGGCTGGGGCCTTAATCAGAACGCTAAGTGGCATCGAATGGTGCCCGGCGAATTCCCCGGAGGCATGGGCATGGAGGCACGCTCCTTCTACGGCAACGTGATGTTCTCCACTGGCCCCAACAACGAGCTCGGCGGCCCGAACGACACCGCCTGCCATCTGGACATCCCGATGCGCGGTTGCTCGCTGTTCCTCGACGATGAACCGATGGTTCTGGATGGCGACATCGCCGTCAAGGAAATGAAGTACAACTTCAAATAGCCGAGATAGCCAAGCCGCTCCGCGTGAAATCGCGCGGAGCGGGTGCGGCTCGAGACGCCTTGACCAGCGCAACCTGCTGTGATGTTTCCTGCAGTCCGCGATGCATTCGCGCCGAAGAGCCGCAAACCGATGGACCACACCGACGATGACCGCAAAAGACACCGAAGGCCTCCCCGAAGCGCCGGCGCCTCAGAATGGCTACCACGTCACGGAGCAAGTCGGGCATCTGCTGCGCAAGGCCTATCAGCGTCATCTGTCGATTTTCCAGACCAATGCCAGTGATCCAGACCTGACATCGGTGCAGTTTGTGACGCTGTGCGCGCTGCATGACCTCGGGCCCAGTTCACAGGTCGAGCTCGTCAAGGCCACCTCCGTCGACCAGGCGACCATCCGTGGCATCGTCGAGCGGCTGAAGGCCCGCGGACTGATCGATCTCTCCAAGGACCAGGCCGACGGCCGCAAGGTGGTGATCTCCCTGCTGCCCAAGGGCGAAGCCTTGCTGCAGGACATGTATCCGCAAGCCTATATCATCAGCGAAAAGACCGTCGCGCGTCTCAACCCCGCGGAACGCATAGCGTTGTTGTATCTGCTGCGCAAGATCGCCGACGATGAGACTGGAGAACAGTAGGTGTTGATTGGGGTACCTGCGGTCTTGAACGGAATCGAACCATCGACCAGGCGATTGCGGCATATCGCCTATTTATGGAACTGCTACTTCTTTGCCAAAGCAACGCCATTGCTTTGCGCATCGCGAATGACGTTTTCCGAGAAACCTTCTCGAAGAGCCTCCTCGACGAATTCGCGTACCAAGAGAGCCGCCGCTGGATAGGAACAACTGACGGCGATTGCTTGCCTGATAACGAGGAATGGTTCCACCAGGACGCGGAAACCCTTACGCATGCTCGCAAAATGTTCAAGCGCTTGCCGCACACCCGCCGCGGCGTGATGTTTCCCTTCGGCAAACATTTCAAGGGTCTCCCCCGGCGTCGACGAATGAACGATTTTGGCATGCGCGAGACGCCGGGACAAATAGAGGCCATAGGCAGCGTTGCGGGTGACGCAAATTTCCACGCCCTCCGCGTCGATGTCCTGAAGACTGCGATATGGTGTCGCCTTCCGAACCACAAGCGTGGCCTCGATCAGCGCATAGGCAGGCGAAAACAGCAGCCTGTCTTCGCGCGCCGGGTCGGCGGCCAGGAAGGCGATGTCCCACTCGTCCTGATCGACCCGGTCCAGGATACTGGCTGCCGAAGGATATGCGACGAATTCGACGCGACAACCGAGGCGCTCTGCAAACTCTTTGGCGAGTTGTGGGCTGACACCTTCAAAGGCTCCTGTATCTGGATCGAGCTGCACCAAAGCGATATTGGCAAGGTTTACCGCCGCTCGCAGATAGCCCTTCGGGATCAGTGCGCTGAGCGAAGCCGCTATAGCGTCGGTCATGTCTTTATCTCCTGCGGGACAGCGCAATCTTGCGGTCACTATTGCCTGAATTTCGCTGCCAGCGCCTCGGTCCCGCGAGCGAGAATACCGACATCGATGCCGACCGCGGTAAAAATCGTTCCGAGATCAATGCAGCGGGCAGCAAAGGCGGTGTCCGGCGTCAGGATGCCTGCCGGTTTGCCGAGAGCTGCAAGGCGGCTGATCGCATCCTCGACAGCAGCGACGACCTCAGGATGGCCGGGCTCCCCCGGATATCCAAGGCTGGCGGCAAGATCCGCCGGTCCGATGAAGATGCCATCGACACCATCAACCTGTGCAATGGCTTCCAATGCCTCGAGTGCCGCACGGGTTTCCAACTGCACCAGCAGACACAGTTCCTCTTCCGCCCGCCGGGCATAACCCGCGACACGCCCAAAACGCGTCGCCCGCGTCAGTCCCGACACACCGCGGATACCGGCAGGAGGATAGCGCATGGCGGAGACCGCAGCTTCCGCTTCCGCACGGTTCTGCACATAAGGAATGAGGAGTGTCTGCGCGCCGATATCGAGGTAACGCTTGATCAGAACTGCATCATTGCTTGCAGGCCGCACGATCGCGGAGACATCATAGGCCGCGACCGCCTGCAACTGCGGCAGCACCGTCAGGACGTCGCCCGGTGAGTGTTCGGTATCGAACAGCAGCCAGTCGAACCCGGAGGGCGCAACGATCTCCGCCGCATAGCTCCCCGGCAGACTGCACCAGAGACCGATCTGCTGCCTTTTTTCGAGCAGGGCCTGCTTGAAGCGATTTTCCAGAAGGTTCATGTCTTCACCTATACAAAAGCGACGCCGATAGCACCGATCCGGCCATAATCCGCGTGGATGACGTCGCCAGCCGCGATGTCAACAGGGCGGGTAAAGGAGCCCGCCAGCACGATCTGCCCCTTCTGCAGTTTGCCGCCAACCGCATGGAGCTTGTTGACGAGCCAGGCGATCCCTGCTGCGGGATGTCCCATGACGGCCGCCGAAACGCCGGACTCCTCGATGATCCCATTCTTGGAGAGCGTTGCCCCGATCCACCGGATATCGACATCCATCGGACGGATGACGCGGCCTCCGACGACAATGGCGCCGAAAGCGGCGTTGTCGGCGATGGTATCGGTAATCGCGCGGGGAACCTCGGTCCTGTAGTCGATGATTTCGAGTGCCGGAACGATGAATTCGGTGGCGCGCATGACGTCATAGATGCGGGTGCTCGGACCTTCAAGGTCCTCGCCCATGATGAAGGCGAGTTCCACTTCGAGGCGTGGCTTGATGAAGAGGTCGGCCCTGATCTGGGCGCCGTCGTTGAACAGAGCATCGTCGAGGATGCGCCCGTAGTCCGGCTCGGTCATCTTCGATGCCATCTGCATGGCCCGCGATGTCAGGCCGATCTTGTGGCCCGCAACGCGCGCACCTTTGGCAATCCTGCCTTCCGCCCAAAGATCCTGGATTCGATAGGCGTCCTCGATCTCAATCTGCGGATAGGTCCTGCTGAGCTGCGGGATCGGCACCCGGCTTTCCTCGGCGCTCAGCAAGGACTGTGCCGCAGCGCGATGCTCTTCATCCGTCAACATGGGTGTCGTTCTCCCGTTTGTTTATTTGATTGGCGCGCGCGGCAGAACCGCGTCGCCCGGCTCCATCACGTATGTGTATTCCAGGGAAAACCAGGGAATGTTCACATGCGCATCGTCGGGATGCGGTTCGTCGTGCTGCACGAAATCGCCCGTCAGCGCGGACGTCACCCCGAACTGAACGTCGGAACCGATGTTCGGATCGCTCGGGTCGAAAACCTGCGAAATAAGGGTCTTGTAGCCTGCCTTGAAGATCAGCGCGTGCAGATGCGCCGGGCGATAGGGGTGACGTCCCTGCACCTTTAAAAGCCGGCCGACGACACCGTCCACCGGGATCGGATAGCCCACCATCTTGACCGTGCTGAACCAGAAGCGACCATCAGCGTCCGTGGTGAATTTGCCCCGCAAGTTCATCTCGGCCTGATTGGGGTCCTGGTTCTCATAGAGACCGACGGGCGACGCGTGCCAGACATCCACTTCGGCGCCCGCAATGGGACTGCCATGCGCATCCACCACCTGCGCGTGAACGAAAAGCGGAGAACCCGGCGTATCCGACCGGACAATGGTGCCGCCATTTTCAACGCGCGGCGAGTTGAGGCGCCAGAAGGGGCCAAGCAACGACTGGGACGTTTCGGTCTGACCCTGATCGCCATTGTTGAGCAGGCAGACGAGCGTTGAAACACCAAGCGAACCCGACATCAAGACGAACTCGTTATGGCTGTCAGTCTGCAATTGGCCGATTTCGTTGAGGACAGCTGTTGCCTCGCGGAATTCCGGCTCCGTCAGGCGGACCTCCCGGACGAAGGCATGCAGATGCTTCACAAGCGCCGTCATGATCTCCCGAAGACGATCGTCGCTGGTCTGTTCCATGACCTTCAAAACTGCGGCCGTCACATCCTGTTGGGTCCGTATCACCATCTCGCACCTCCCTGCGCCCGCAGACGTTGTCTTGAATCATCGATTATTTGTCAAGCGGACAGCTGCTGCACCGTCAGTAATTTTTACAAAAACCGCTCACGGCGGCGCCATATCACCAATCATATAGTTGAGTTTGTTACATAAATAACGGATGAGGGATTTTCATGATTGAAATGGGAGAATTTTGTGCCAAATCGTTTGACACAAATAATCGTTTATTATATCGATCGTCGATAATGAAGTCCGCCATCGAAAATCGTGGTGGAACCATCTGGGAGGATGTCAATTGCGATCAGGGCCTGGAAGTCTGATCTTCGAAGGCGGCGCGGAGGCGGTAACGCCCCCCTCGTTTTTGGATGACGGCAAGAACACAATCGCCAGCCAACTTGTTTCGCAGTTGCGCGAAGCGATCATTTCGGGCCAGCTTGAAGCGGGCAGCAAGATCAATCTCGATCGGGCAAAGCAGAGCTTCAACGTCAGCCTCAGTCCTTTGCGCGAGGCATTGGCGCGTCTGATTTCGGACGGACTCGTCGAGTTCGAAGACAATCGCGGCTACCGCGTCTCGCCCGTATCGTTGTCCAATCTCGAAGAGATCACCAGCCTGCGCGAGGAATTCGAAACCTATGCGCTGCGGGAATCCATGCGCGTCGGCGATGTCGAATGGGAAGGCAATATCATGCGTGCGCTGCATCGCCTGAACCGCACGGAACGGGATGCCTCCAAACCCGAAACGCTCGAGCAGTGGGAGGCCGTTCATCGGGAATTTCATCTCACATTGATTTCGGGCTGCCGCAAGCCGCTGCTTCTCAGTTTCTGCAAGACCATGCTGAACCTGAACGACCGCTATCGGCGCACATTTCTCACCCGCACATCCGGCGACCGCAATGTCAGCGTTGAACATAGCGAAATCGCACAAGGAACAGTCGCACGGGACATGGATTACGCCTGCGACCGGCTGCGCGAGCACATCCATCGTACCGGCACAAATCTTCGAAAACACCTCGCTGAAAAGGGAATCGCCTGAATGGAGGCCCGGGAGAAAACAATCCCATCCAAGACTTTTGTGCCGTCGCTGGGCGTTGCCCATTTTTCAGCGATCGACGTCGAGCCGGCAAAATTTGTGTCGCTCTCAGCCGCAGCGGGCTTTTCATCGGTTGGCCTACGCCTTCACCCGGCATTTCCTGGCGCTCCCTACTATGAGCTGCCGGCGGGAAGCGACGTAGCTCGTGACGTTAAAGCCCGCCTGGATGGTGAAGGAATGTCGCTCTATGACATCGAATTTGTCGTCATCGGTCCGGACTTCGATGCCGCTGCCCTGACGTCAGTGCTGGAGGCCGCAAGCGCGCTCGGGGCGCAACGTCTCAGCGTTTGCGGCGACGATCCGGATCGGGAGCGCCTCATTGCCAATTTCGCGGCACTCTGCGACCTCGCGGGCACCTTCGGCATGGGCGTCGACCTGGAGAACATGGGCTGGCGCACTGTCGCAAGCTTTCATGACAGCCTGTCGATCGTGCAGGATTCGAACCGGGACAACGCCGGCGCGCTGGTCGATGCGCTGCACTTCTTCCGCAATGGCGGCCAAGCCAACGATGTCTCTGCTGCCCCCCAAGGCATGATCAGGAGTATTCAGCTCTGCGACGCCCGCGGACCCGCGCCGATAACGGCGGATCAAAAGGTCAGCGAGGCCAGGACGGGGCGTTTTGCGCCGGGGCTGGGTGAACTTCCCGTTGCGAGCCTGATGAGGGTGTTGCCGACAGGCGCCGCGGTCTCGGTGGAGGTGCCGATCCATTCCAGGCAGGCGCCGGAGGAGCATTTGCGTCACCTTCACGATGCCGCCCGAGCGTTGACCGGCTAACCAGAAGCAAAGCGCAAAACGGATACCACACACGAAGACAGGCAGAGGAGCCCGTCGGCGGGAGAGAGATGTTGTCATGAATTACGTGTTGGATTTCAGCGTTGTCTTCGAAAACATGCCCGACCTTCTGATGGCGGCTCTTGCGACGATCGGCTTGGCACTGGCCGGCATGTCGCTGGCGCTGGTGATCGGCGTCATCGGGGTCGCTGCCCGAACATCGAATATCCGTCCCTTGCGCGCGGCCGTCATCGCCTTCGTCGAAGTGGTGCGAAATACCCCTTTCCTGGTGCAGATTTTCTTCATTTTCTTCGCCCTGCCGATGATGGGCATCCGCCTCAACCCTACGGTCACGGCGATCATCGCGCTGGCCATCAACGGCGGCGCTTATGCGATCGAGATCATTCGCGGCGGGGTCGACAGCATCCACAAGGGTCAGGTTGAAGCAGGCCTCGCGCTTGGCCTGCACAAGGCGCAGGTGTTTCGCTTGATCGTGCTGAAACCGGCGCTGAGGGCTATTTATCCCTCGTTGACCAGCCAATTCATCATGCTGACGCTGACGACATCGGTCTGCACGTCGATCGCAGCCTATGAGCTGACTTCCGTCGCACAGATCATCGAGTCCGATACGTTCCGCAGCTTCGAAGTCTATTTCACGATTACGCTGATGTACCTCGCCATCTCGTCGATGATGATGGGGCTGTTTGCGCTGATCTCCCGTCATTTCTTCAGCTATCCGGTGCGGTAAGGAGCGGGACGGTGGGTGTTATCGGCCAAAACGAACTGCTTTTCCTGCTGCAGGGCCTGAAGTGGACGCTGCTTCTATCTGCGATCGGCTTCATCGGCGGCGGCGTATTCGGCCTTTTGATCGCACTGGCCCGGACGTCCGGACGCTCTGCGCTCCGCAAGACGGCGGCGGGCTATATCGCCGTCTTTCAGGGTACGCCGCTGCTAATGCAGCTGTTCGTCGTCTACTACGGGATCGCGCTTATCGGCGTCACCATCGAAGCCTGGCTAGCCGTCGCAATCGCCTTCACGCTTCATGCCAGTGCGTTTCTGGGCGAGATCTGGCGCGGCGCCATACAGGCCATACCTAAGGGACAAAGCGAGGCCGCCAATGCGTTGGGTCTCCACTATGTGTCGCGGATGAAGGACGTGGTCCTTCCGCAGGCCTTCAAGGTCTCGCTGCCGGCAACGATCGGTTTTCTCGTCCAGCTCATCAAGGGCACGTCGCTTGCCGCCATCGTCGGCTTCATCGAGCTCGCCCGCGCTGGACAGATCGTCTCGAACCAGACCTACAGGCCGCTGCTGGTCTTCGGCATCGTCGGTGCGATCTACTTCATCATTTGCTGGCCCCTGTCCCTCTACGGGGCCCGGCTCGAAAATCGGATGGCCAAGGCCGCTCGGTAAGTTGGCAATCCAACGAACGCACAAGCTCTATCAACCAAGGAGGAGAAGGTAATGATCAGCAGCTTTAAGACCGGCCTGAAGCGCCGTGGAATTCTGTTCGCCGCGGCAGCACTGGTGATGGCCCCGTGGCTGTCGCCGGTGTCTGCACAAGCTGCAACGGTCGAGGAGGTGAAGGCCAAGGGCAAGGTCGTCGTCGGCATTCAGGGCGACAACGCACCCTGGGGTTTCGTCAATTCGAGCGGCGTTCAGGACGGTTTCGACGCCGATATCGCCAAGCTATTCGCCAAAGAATTGGGCGTCGAGGTCGAATTCGCACCGCTCGCGGTCGCCAACCGCATCCCGGCGCTTGTCACTGGTAAGGTCGATATCCTGTTTGCCACCATGGCGATGACCGAGGAACGCGCCAAGTCGATCCAGTACAGCAAGCCGTATGCGGGCAACACGATTTCGCTTTATGGACCGAAGGACAAGAAGATGGCCGAAATCGGCGATCTCGCAGGCCTGGAGATCGGCGTTCCAAAGTCAAGCTCGCAGGATAAGGCGGTGACCGCCGCTGTCGGCGATACGGCGACCGTCCGGCGTTTCGACGATGATGCCGCGTCCATCCAGGCGCTGCTTTCCGGCCAGGTGCAGGCGGTCGGCGGCAACCAGTTCTACCTCGACCGTCTGGAAGCAGCCAGTGCCGGCACATATGAACGCAAGATCGATTTCCTCACCACATTCAATGGCGTCGGAACACGGCTTGGCGAGAAGGACTGGAATGAAACCGTCAACGCCTTCCTCGACAAAATCATGGCAAACGGCGAGCACGCCAAGGTCTATGCCAAGTGGATGAAGGTGGAGGTTCCGAAGTTCCCCGAATCCATTCCAAACATCCCCTTCACCATCAACTGATCCAAGTTCTGCGCAGGAGATCGCCGTGCCGCACGCCGCTGACACTCAAAGCCCGCTTCTCTCTATGGAAGCCGTGGATAAATGGTACGGCGCATTCCATGCGTTGAAGAACATCAACTTGACCGTCCGCAAAGGCGAGAAGATCGTCCTTTGCGGACCGTCGGGATCCGGCAAGTCAACCCTTATCCGTTGCATCAATGCGCTCGAGAAAATCGAGAAAGGCACGATCATGGTCGAGGGGACAAAACTGGATGACAGCGGCAAGGCGATCGACGCCGTGCGACGCGAAGTCGGCATGGTATTCCAGAGCTTCAACTTGTTTCCGCACATGACCATCCTCGAAAACTGCACGCTTGCGCCGATGCGCGTCCGTGGCACCAGCAAGACAGATGCCGAGAAAATCGCCCGCAAATATCTCGAACGCGTCCGCATTCTCGACCAGGCTGACAAGTACCCCGTCCAGCTTTCTGGCGGACAGCAGCAGCGCGTAGCGATTGCGCGTGCGCTCTGCATGGAGCCGAAAGCCATGCTGTTCGATGAGCCGACCAGCGCGCTCGATCCCGAAATGGTCAAGGAAGTCCTCGACACGATGATCGGTCTCGCCAGGGACGGTATGACCATGATCTGCGTCACCCATGAAATGGGCTTTGCCCGGCAGGTGGCCGACCGCGTGATCTTCATGGCCTCCGGCGAGATCATCGAAGAGGCGACGCCGGAAACGTTCTTCCGCAATCCCACGCATCCACGCACCCAGGCCTTCCTCGGCGAAATCCTGGCCCATCACTGAGGCGATCCGCATATGACTGTTTCAAACGAAACGATGAAGCGCGCTGTGTTGGTGGGACTGATCGGCGCGGATATCCAGATGTCGAAGTCCCCTGCCCTGCATGAGTGCGAGGGCACGCTTCAGGGTCTCGATTATCGCTACGAACTCCTCGACCTTGCCGAGCGCGGACTGCCTCCGAGCGCCCTGCCGGATCTGCTGGCCGAAATGGAAGCCCGCGGCTTTGCGGGCAGCAACATCACGCATCCCTGTAAGCAGACGGTGATTCAGTACCTCACGGATCTCTCCGACGACGCCCGCATGCTGGGCGCGGTTAACACCGTCGTATTCAAGGACGGAAGACGGACCGGCCACAACACGGACTGGTACGGTTTCTATGAAAATTTCCGGCGCGGCCTTCCTGACGTCCCGCGGCATCGGGCGGTCCTTCTGGGCGCCGGCGGCGCCGGGGTCGCAGTTGCACATGCCGCGATGAAACTCGGCATCGAGCATCTCGCGATTTTCGATCAGGATATTGCACGGTCGACAAAGCTCGCCGAAGATCTGAACCGCCGGTTTTCTGCCGAACGGGCTTTTTCGATCACCAATGTCGGTGAAGCGATGCGGACCGTTGATGGCCTTATCCATGCGACGCCGACGGGCATGAAAAACCATCCGGGTCTGCCGATCGAAGAGAGCTGGCTGGAACCTCGCCATTGGGTCGCCGACATCGTCTACATGCCGCTGGTAACCGAGCTTCTGGCGCTCGCCACCCGTCTCGACTGCCGCACTCTGACCGGTGGCGGGATGACGGTGTTTCAGGCAGCGGCCGCATTCAGGCTCTTCAGCGGTATCGAACCGGACGCCGAACGCATGAGCACCCATTTCACCGAACTGTGCAGAGCCTCCTGATCCAGGCTGGCGAAGGAGGAACGGGATGCCCCACATCGTCATCGAATATAGCCATGGAGCCGGCCGACGCATAGACATGCCGGCGCTGGTGAAGGCTGTTCATCGCAGCGTGCGTGACAGCGGCGCGGTCAAGCCGAATGCCGTGCGGACCTTCGCACGCGAAGCCACCCATTCGCTGGTCGCCGACGAGAATCCCGCCAATCAATTCGTGCAGATCATCCTGCGCATCGGACCCGGACGCTCTGCGGCCGAAATGCGAGCGATATTGCAGATGGTCTATGACGCAGCCGAAGGGGTCGCCCGTCCGGTACTCGATGAGGGGCGCTGCGCCCTGCGTGCCGATCTTATCCAGTCGGATCCCGATTTTGCGATCCACGAGAGCACATTGCCGTGATCATTCCGGCAATTCGAAAGGAAGACACATGAGCCTGATCTATGTTCTCAACGGCCCGAATCTCAACCTGCTCGGCAAGCGCCAGCCGCTTATCTACGGTCATGAGACACTCGCCGATGTCGAGGCCGATTGCCGCCGGTTGGCTTCCGAACTTGGCCACGAAATCCGCTTTCACCAGAGCAATCGTGAATACGAAATCATCGACTGGATCCATGAGGCGCGCGAGGACGGGGCGGGCATCGTTATCAATCCAGCCGCATTCACCCATACCTCAGTTGCCATTCTCGATGCGCTGAATACGTTCGAGCAGCCGGTGATCGAGGTGCATATTTCCAACGTTCACAAGCGTGAAGCCTTCCGCCATCATTCCTTCGTCTCGCATCGCGCCGATGGCGTGATCGCGGGTCTCGGCACCGAAGGCTACCTACTGGCGATCCGCCGCGTTGCAAGCCTGATCACGTCTGCCGAGACGAAGTGACGGGAAGGAGCTCGGCATGGAACGGAAAGTAAGACTTGCAGTGCTCGGCGCTGGCCTGATCGGCAAGCGACATATCCAGCACGTGCTTGCCGAGCCGCAGACGGAACTTCTGGCCATCGTCGATCCGATGCCGCTGGGGCAAAAGATTGCGCAGGAATACGGCGCTAAATGGTTTCCAAGCTTTGCGGCCATGATCGAGACGGATCGTCCCGACGGCATCATCATCGCGACGCCCAACCAGGTCCATGTCGCCAACGGTCTCGAAGCCGTTGCCGCCGGGGTGCCAGCGCTGGTCGAAAAGCCGATTGCCGACGACATCGCGGCCGGCGAAAAGCTGATCGGAGCGGCAGAAGCCGCTGGCGTTTCGCTTCTGGTCGGCCACCACCGCCGCCACAATCCAATGATCCAGAAGGCGAAAGAGATCATCGACAGCGGCGAGCTTGGCCGCATCCTCGTGGCCAATGTTATGTTCTGGCTGTTCAAGCCGGACGACTATTTCGACATCGACTGGCGGCGCCAGGCCGGAGCCGGCCCTGTCTTGCTTAACCTAATCCACGACGTCGACAACCTGCGCTGCCTTTTTGGGGAAATCGTTGCCATCCAGGCGCGTGAATCCAGCGGCGTCCGCGGCAATGCCGTCGAGGAGACCTCGGTGATCCTCATGGAGTTCGAAAGCGGTCTTCTTGCCACGGCTTCCGTTTCGGACTCGGTCGTCGCACCCTGGAGCTGGGAGATGACGACGGGCGAAAACCCAGCTTACCCGAAAACGGAGGAGGCATGCTACATGATCGGTGGGACGCACGGATCCTTGACGATCCCGTCGCTCGACGTGTGGAAGAACGGCGCAAGACGTAGCTGGTGGGAGCCCTTCGAAAAGCGCCGCGTCGCCATTCAGGACGAAGACCCGCTGGTGCTGCAGATCCGGCAGTTCTGCAAGGTGATCCGCGGTGAAGAAGCGCCGCTGGTGAGCGGGCGCGAAGGGCTGAACACACTGAAAGTCATTATGGCTATCAAACGATCGGCACAAAGCGGCGAACGTATTGTCTTGGGATAGAACAAACAGAGGTCAGACTTCACCTATATCGCGACCGACTAAGGCAACATCTATATGGCGGACTTGTCGCAAAAGCAGGTTTCGGTAACAGTAAGTTCTTCGTGCTCGCCGACATCGCCACGAACGCCAAACGTGGCAGCGAAGCTGCACCGATGTCACTGATGACGACGGAAATCTGCGTCACCTTCCCGGTCCTCCAGATGCTCGACGAAGGTTACGAGGTCCAGGTCTCGGCCGACGCATCCGCATCCTACACCAAGTACGGCGACGATATCGCTTTGCGGCGCATGGAAAAGGCCGGCGCGGTCATCACCACGGTTGACCAGATCATCTCCGAACTTGCCGTCGACTGGACGAGCCCGCTCGGCCAGAAGCTCGTCGGCATCCTGAACTACCACTGATGGCGGAACGCGTCGGATTCGGCGCGGGCGCGCCCGCGCCCGCGATCGAAGGAAACAGTTCAATGACTATCACCAAAATCGCAGATGGCCGGATGCGCGGCAACATCGGGGAAGGCTTCGGCGTCGAGATCATGTATCCGGGTCTGTCGCTCACCCAGGACGACAGCGGGATCGGCCCGATCGGCAGGATTGACCGCGCCCAGGTTCAGCCGGGTCATCTCATCGGCATGCACCCGCACAAGGACGACGAAATACTGGCCTATATCCGCGGCGGCGAGATGCTCCACCGCGACACCGTCGGTAACGAGGAGAGGCTCGACCAGACGCATTTCATGATGATGAATGCCGGCCACACCTTCCAACATGAAGAGCTTATGCTCGGGAAGACAACTGTTCGGGCTCTACAGATTTTCCTGCGGCCGCACGCTCCAAATCTCGAGCCGATGGTGCAGTTTCATGATTTTGTCGACGAAGTCAGCGACGATAACTGGCGGCTGATTGCCGGACCTCGCAAGGCCCGGCTAATGGTGCGGTCCGATGTCTGGGTCTTTGATGCACGCCTCAGCGCAGGCACTACGCTGAATTGCCGACCGCTGCTAATTTCCGAGTTGGCTTCTCTGCTCTTTGTCGTCAATGGGGAAATACGGTTTGGAAACGAGACGGTCTCCGAGGGAGAGAGCGTGTTCGCGACCTCGTTCGAACAGCATCCGATGGCGTTGACTGAGACCGATATCGTCTTGTTCTCGTTCGATGCTGACGCCCAGGTGTATCGTGGCGGTATGTTCAGCGGGAACCAAAAGCGGGCCGCTGAAGATGTTATACATCGGGGATCGGTCGTTGCTCGAGCAGCTCGAACGTGATGCGCTTAACCGGAAAGTCAGGCGGCGCATTTCGTTGTCAAGAAAGCGCCAATAGACATGGACCCGACCGATTCCATACGCCAAATCTCTTCCAACGTTTTGGCGTATCTCACCGATCGTGCTTGTTTGCACAGAGGAGGGCACCCGCTCCCACGCCTTGAAACGGTTCAAACCGCCGGCAGGCCTTTATGATCTAAATAGCTTTCTGATTTATCTGAGATTTTGTGGCGTAACGCCCTACTATGGAAACCATTGAAACTCGATCTTCTTCTCTTGTCGATTAGTCGGGCCGCCACTCGCCGACCTGGATGGCGCCGGTTTCGGTTAGTTCGGTGCATACGAAATGTGAAAGCTCATCGCGCCTGATTACGGCGGCGCTCAGCCGGCCAGTCCGATATGCTCCGGTATCCAAAGCTATGCGATTCGAGTAAACTTCGGGTCGCAGCGACTTCGTGATCGTGTGACCGTGCAAAACGACATGGCCAAAGGCGTCCATGTGATCGAGGAAGCCCGCCCTGATCCAGCGCAAGTCGTATTCGCTTTGATTTGCAAGCTGAACACCGGGACGTATTCCAGCGTGAACAAAGCAGAAGCGCCCGATCTCCTTGAATGTCAGCGCGTTTTCTAGCAAGTCCACATGGTGTGGGAAGACGCGGCGGATATCTGCGGCGATGTTCTCGAAATCAGGCACCGGGCGATTGGAATATGCGCTCACCGTTGCGACGCCTCCCCAGTCCATCCAGTTGACAGCGTCCTCATGGGTGAGAGCACCACGAAGGAGCTCACGCAGGTAAAAATCATGGTTGCCAAGGATCAGCCGAGAACCCGGATAAAGGTCGAGTGTTGAACAGACCTGATCGAGTACCTTTGGACTGTAAGGGCCGCGGTCGATCAGATCGCCTAGAAAGATCACGACCGGCTTGGATTGATGATCACTCGAGGCAGCCGCGATGTATCCAAGCATGACCTCAAGAAGGTCGGCGCGTCCATGGACGTCGGCAATGGCATAGATGTCGGACGGTAAGCTCTCGGTTGTAGTCACTATTTCTTCCTGCAAGCGAACATGGTGTGCGACGGTTTCCCTGGTGCTTGCAAGATATCGAGGCCTGGAGCGGCAGGGAGGGGACCAAGGCCAAGCCTTAGTGGTGGCAGCTCCTATAGGCCATGTCGGCCATGACGCGCCATCAAAAGTGAATGTTGGCGCGAATTTTCCGCCCTGTCTTAGCCTGATTTGGAATGTCGTGACAGGATCACGTCACGCGGTAATGCCGCCTACGCTAGCGCTGGCTTACTTGCCTATCCGCTGCTGTGCCCCTTGCTTAGACAACCCCAGCACTGCCTGGGATGCCGTGTAGAGAATGAGACGCGAGTACACCTGCAATCAACCTCGCGGTCCTGCCGTCAATCAACCCATTATCAGTCGAACAAGAAAGTAGGGCGACCGCACAAGGCGCCGCCGTACTGATCTGCTTTGAAACTGATTACAGGTTTCCCTCTGCAACAAGTGCGCGGGTCGGCTTCACCGTCGCCAGCAGGGCGGCCTTATAGCCGTTCTCGCCGGCAAGCTGAGTCTGCTGGGCTTGCTCCTCAAGAGTATTTGGCTCTTTGCCACGCAGGCCCATGTAACAGTAGAAGCGACGCTGCAGTGCGCCTTCTTCATCCTCGAACAGTTCGTTGATGATCGCGCCCTCGCGTGGACCAGCCGCCTGGAAGAAGGTGACCTTGCTCTCCGGCTCAAGCGTGACGATTTCGCGCAAGTTGTTACCACCGATCGTGGCTTCCCGCGCGAAGTGCGCCGCGCTTTCCTCGACAACCTCACAACGGGTGCAGAGCCCTGGGGCGAGAAACAAGCGCGCGTCGCGTGCTTTGAGTTCAAGACCCTTCCACGCCTGAGCGCGCGTCAGCCGGGTTTCGCCTTCCGGGTTTACCGGAACAATGGCGGTCGAATAGATCACGATGATCGTCCTTTCGTGATAGCTGCTTCCATCAGGCCGAAGCAGCGGTTTCCAAGGCGAAGTCGCGATATTGTTGCAAAGGGCGGCCAAGCAACGCAGTCAGGCGCTCGACGTCGCCAGCTTCGGGAAGCATACCGTCGGTCAAGAAGCGTTCGCCCATCAGACGCATGTCGTAGGCCATCCAGGTAGGTACGAACTGCTTCAGATTCTGCTCAAACCCTTCGGTGTTGTCGCCGCCGTAGTTGATCGGGCGCGCAAGCACATCTGACCAGATGGCGGCGATATCCGTTCCGGTCAGCACCTGTGGGCCGACGAGGTTGATCCGGTCGATTGCGAGCGGCTCTGAAGCCTGTTCACGGCGCAACAGCTCACGGGCGGCGATTTCGGCGATATCCCGGACGTCGATCATGGCAAGGCCCTTGGCACCGATTGGCATTGTGTAGGCGCCGTAGCCGGTGATGACGTCTTTGACCATCAGATCGTTCTGCATGAAGTAGGCCGGACGCAGGATCGTCGCCTTGAAGTCCATCTGCTCGATCATCCGCTCGACGCCGAACTTTCCGGCGAAATGCGGCACGTTCACATAGAGGTTGGCGTGGATCACCGACAGATAGACGATCCGCTCGATGCCGGCCGATCGGGCGACGTTCAGCGCAATCAAAGCCTGGGTGAATTCGTCCGGCACCACGGCGTTCAGGAGGAACAGGGTCGACACGCCTGACATGGCGTTGCGCAGTGAGTCGACGTCGAGGAAGTCGCCCTGCACGACGTCGACGTCAGCCGGGAATTCGGCTTTCGATGGGTCGCGGGCGAGAGCGCGTACATCCGCACCGCGCTTGACGAGGTGTTCAACGACTTGGCGGCCGATATTGCCCGTGGCGCCGGTAACGAGAATGGTCATGGTATTTCTCCGTGTTCGGTTGCTTGACACGTCCAATATGTGTGGTTCACTGACAGTCCAATAGACAGATATTTTAGACGCGGCGTCTCACAGGTGGAACACTCATGGATCTTCTTGCCCTCGCCGATTTTAATCTCGTTGCCCGCCATGGTGGTTTCGGCAAAGCCTCAAGAGCGACCGGAAGGCCCAAGGCAACACTGTCCCGGCGCGTCGCGGAGTTGGAAAGCGGGCTTGACCTTCGGCTGTTTGAGCGGGGCGCGCGGAACCTCAAGCTGACCGAAGAAGGACGGGCGCTCTTCGAGCGGACAGGGAGGTTGCTCGCCGAACTCGACGAGACGACTTCGGCGATCGCATCCGGCGGCCACACGCCCAAAGGAAAGTTGCGCATCAGCGCGCCGGTGCTTTTCTCCCAGAGCGCGATGGGAAAGATCGCAGCGGAGTTTGCACTGAAATATCCAGAGGTCAGGCTGGAGGTCACGACTGAGGACCGGCCTGTCGACATGATCGAGGAAGGCTACGATCTGGTCATTCGGGTTAATCCAGACCCTGACGAAAGCCTGATTGGGCGTGCTTTTCTTCGCGACCGGCTTGTCGTGGTGGCAAGCCCTGCCCTCCCCCGTCCGACGAAAGATGTTGCCGCTCCCGGCGTGGTGCGGGGCGCAGGCGAGCGGCAAAGATGGCGCGTGATGACACCAAGCGAGCCCTCCGCGATTTCGATTGAACCTGTCCTTGGTCTGGCTTCCCTCATCATGGTCCGGGATGCCGTGCGGATCGGGGTCGGTGCTGCACGTCTTCCCATTTCGCTGGTGGCTCATGACCTGGCCGACGGGAGACTGGTTAATTGGGGTGATATTGACGGACCCGAGATCGCCCTATGGGCGCTCTACCCATCTCGCCGTTTGCTTAGTGCGCGCGTGTCTGCGTTCCTCGACTTTCTCAAACAGTCCTTCCCGAATGGGACACCGGACGAACTTGCCGCCTACATCAATAGATGATGACGTTGGCTGGCTTCAGTCTAGACCATGCACAGATACGGCGGCCCCGTCGACAAAATCGGAGCCAGCGTGGAAGCTCCTTCAAGCGCTCAAGGCCATCAAGCAGCCCACGCTCATCGTCCACGGCAGCCCATGGCGGTCTCGACCGTTTCAATAAGTTTTCGTTTCTGACATCGAAGCTGCACCAGGGCGGCGTCCTCTGGGCGCTCAAGGGAAAAGCGACCGTCCTCGAGGACTGCACGAGCGGGTGTCGCACTGGCCTTTCGCGCCCTGGCCTCTCGCGAGGCAATCATTTTTCCGGTATTTTTGCCGGTGTTTTCGCCAGTCAGCGAGAGCCTAATGCAATCGCACGTCGCAGCATTGTCAGAGCTGGCCGCCTGCCTCCCGCTAGCTCGCCTTGTACATGCCAAGCTTCTGCGTTTGGACGAGGCAGGCGAAGAGCCTCACTTCCCGATCTCGGAGATGATGTCGGCGATCCGCAAAAGCGCACGCTCTCACATCATCAATATCGAATACGAGGGATGGATCCCCGACATGTGCCCTGGAACCATTTTGAACGCAGGAAAATCAGGTGTGCAACACCCCTTTCGACCTTTGGACGTCGGCAATCCCTTCCAGATAAGGCCTCACCCTCACTCACCCAGCTTCAGTGCCGAAACCGCACTCTTTGGAACTGACTTTGGCAGTCCTGCCCGGATTGCTGCCCTTGCTGTAAACGGAAGTGTCGCGTCCAGCCACGCAATCTACCGCAGTCGTCTGATTGGACGAATCCAATCAAACGACCGCGAGCAATTGGCGACAGCAACGCCGTCGAACCATTAGGAGAATGATCCAGAGGACTCTTTCAGCGATCCAGCAAAGACTTCAGCTCTGTGTTCAGGTGAGCAAAGGCTCCAAACACCTTGAGCCCTTGCCTTTCAAATCGGGATCGCCAACGGTTCCCGGCGCGGCGACGGCGGAAGCGAGCTCGGCGTGAAGCGCGTAGCCTAAGGTTTCAGATTCAACAGCGCCCGCCCGCTTCCATCCATGGCGAACGGAACTGAAGCATGCTGGTGGGCCACCAACCAGCGCCCGTCGCGCTTCACGAGGCCGAGGGTCTGGCGAAACCACAGATCCACCTCGGCACCATCGGTCTTCGTTCCGGTCATGTGGAGCAAGCCGCTCCAGAAAGCGACGTCTCCGCCGACCGTCAGCTTGGCATCGCGTACTTCGCCGCCGATTGGACCTTCCCATGTGTCGAACCAGTCCTGAAGGCCCGCCTCGTCCTTGCCATGGTAGACAAGCGGTGGCGCCAGCGAAAACTCGACGGAGTCCTCGATCTCGTAGGAGAGTGCGTCCTTGGCATTCTTATCGGCGAGCGCGGAGGCGCGCATCACCAGCATAGCTATAATCGCTTCTTCATCGAGGTTGGGATTGGTCTCTTCGGACATCTGCGATCCTCCTGTTCCTGAACAGAGGACGATCGGAAGAACGACAATCCGACATCGTCCACAAACAATCGAACGTGGAATATCGGCTGTGCTTTCTGGAACTCGTGCCAGTAGTCAGCGACGGTTGTCACTAGGTGCGGGAAGCTGACAGCCTGCCCGAATGCAGCGGCACCCAGATCGCCGATTTTCGCATCGCCGTACGGCCTCGCCTGCCCGTCCATCACGCATGCTCCCGCCCACGCGCAGACAACCGCGTCCGAGGAGATTGGCGGACGACTGGATCTCTGCTTCGGGGCTTGAATGCCGTGCGACAAGGAAAGCAATCGAAGCGCATGGCCAAGCGGCTCGTGGACAGGGGCCTAGTAGCACGGTGGATATGGATAGAAGCCACAAGCGGGCCGGCCGTAAGCAGCCGCGGCTCCCGCCGCTGCTCCGGCATACCATGCTCCCCGATAGGCCGCTCTTCGTGCTGCCCCCGCGAAGGACACCGGCGTGAACGGCATTCCGATGATATCTATGAACGTCGAAGCGGGACCATCCGCCTTATCGATACTTCCTTCGAGAACGTCGACGGCGAAAGTCAGCGTGTCGCCCTCAAGCGTCGGCGATTTCAAGGTCACAACGACATCCTCGACAGATCCGCCGGCTTTTCCCAGAACTGATACGGTTGCGTTTGGTGGGTCTTTTGCAAAGCTGTCGGCGCCCGTGGCCCACTCCTCTATCAATTGGGAAGTCAGCACATGGCCTGCGGCGCGCACCGGACGGTCGGCGAACATGATGGAGTTCGGTGACACGCCGGAAAGTACAAGCCGTCCGTCGACAAGGCGTGCTCCCTTGGAACTGAGCACGATCAGGGCAGGTTCGACTTTCGGCTTCGCGCTGCCAATGGATTTCGTCGCAGGAGCCGAAATTGCGTCCTGTGCCAGCGTCGCGCCGGCATAAAAGGCAAGCCCAACCAAAGCTGCCGCGGCAAATGTAATTTCTCTGAACGTCACGGGTTTTTCTCCCTCGATTGATGAGAAGTCTCATGCCCGTCGTCCGGTTTCCGGGCGACGGGCCGAGCGGGTCTAGCCGACTTCCTCGACCGGCGGGATTGTCCAGGTCGCGTCGATGATCGACGGGTCGTTCTCGTTTGGCCAATACAGTCTCAACATCAGGTAGAACTTGCCTGCCGGCGCAGGCAGCCAGTTCGACTCCTTGCCGGCGCCGGGAGACTTGTGCTGCAGGAGAAGGTCCAATGACCCGTCGGCGTTGTACTTCAGATCCTGGCGGGGGCTGATGGAGTAGCGATTGATCGGGTTGGCGACGAAGAAGTAGTTCTCGTCGTACATGGTGAGTGACCAGAAGCCCGAAACCGGCGGCGTCTTGCCTTTCTCGAAGTGGATGACGTAGTTCTTTTTGCCGTCATATGGACGATGGTGGGCGTCCCTTTCGGACGTCGGGTAAACGGCGTCCTGGGGTCGATTGGCGCCGAGACCGATCGCCGTGATGAGTGCCCGCATGAGATAGTCGGTTCCGTACAGGCCGGTCTTGGTCGTAAACGCCCAGCCATCGATGTTCTTCACCTGACTGTTGATCTTGAACTGGAGCATGATCCGATCGAAACCGACGGTGGGAATCCGGTCACGGAAGTCGGCCTTCAACTTGCTGGCGTCGAAGTCCTCGCCCGAGACCAATCCTATCCGCGCAAAACGTTCCAATGCGGGCGCATCTGCGTCTGACGGCCGATTTGTCTTCATCAGTTCTGCGAGGAGAGTAAAATACTCGACTGCGCTCAGGCGGTTGACCTGATCGCGCACAGCCGTTTTCATGTCGATCGACGGGTCGACCTTGCCGGCCGGAGGCGTGTAGTCTTTTCCATAGGCGCTCAGCGGGACCAGCTTGAACTGATCCTGCAGCTTATGGACCTCGGCGTAATCCTCGGGGGTTCCCGTGCAGTAGATGCGGCCCAGCAGCCAGACCATGTTGGTGGGGGACTCGTATTTCGTGACCCCTTCGGGAAGCGCGCCGCTCCAGCCGGGAGCCGTGATGGCGTAGGTCTGCGGCCCCGTGCCCGTCGTCCGCTTGCCCGGCACCTGAAAGACGTTTGTCCATCCATCGAGCATTGGCAGCAGAAAATACCGCCCTTTCATGTCCGGCACGCTCAGCACGTAGGGCTCCTTGCCGACGTCGAAGAAGGAGGTCGTATACAGGGTATCGGCGTTCGGTGCCGTGACATCCTTGAAGGAGGCGTCCGGATACTCCCGCAGCTTGATGATGTGTCCCATTGGGCCGCGGGTGCCCTTGACCTCGGGTACATTGGTTATGACGCGGCGGGTCATCTCCATCGTCACCAGGGGGTAGCCGTAGATGTATGCGTCGGTTGCAATCCAGAAGTCCTCTAGGTCCTCGCCGATCTGCAACCCTCCTTCGCCGAATTCGGCGCGGACGGGAGAGATTGCGGTTCCAGCGAGTAAGCCGAGGCCGGCGAAAGTCAGGGTGCGACGGGTGATATTCATCATCATGAGCTCCTGCTGTGATAGACGGACGCAGCATGGACAGCTCACCTAGAGTTGCGGAGGTATCTTACAGTAGTTTACTGTGTGCCCGCGTCGGGCTGAGCCTGGGGCTCATTGAAGTGCGCACTGATGCGAGAACGTTTCAATGTCATCCGGACGCGCTTTGCTCGAAGAGGCGGGCCTTGGCTGGGAATTGTTGCCGGTTCCACTGCAGAGACGCTGCAGGGGCCCAACTACCTTCCGAGCCGCGCACGAGAACGCCGCCACCGCTATATCGAGAGCCCGAAAGGGCACATCAAATAGGATTTCGCTTCTGCTGCAGCGCGCCGTCTATTTCCTTTGCCAGGCGGTCGACGAGGTCCTGCCACTCGATGCGCCTTTCCGAACGTATAGCTGGCGGAAGTTGATCGACGTTTGAAAGGGCGGCTTCAGCGACTGCAAGCTCCTCACACAGGTCGAGGAAAGTCTGGTCCGTCTCCATCATCCGACGGATGGTGAACTCGCGCTCGGGAAACCGGCGAAGTACCGAGGATAGAGTTGCTTGCCTGTTTTCTGTTAGAGTCTTCATACCGCGATCCCAACTATCGATCACTATACTCGGAACTCTTGCCGCACCCAGAAATGGCATGTAATTAACATGAACTATCAGGGGTAAACACGTTGGGAACGGTCGAGCCTCAAGATGCGCAAGGCTTGGGGAGGCGTTCGTGATGGAAGCAGAAGCCCAAAACGGCGCAAGTGAAGGGTCAAGTATTCCTGTAGACGCCTGCCGCGACCAGCTTGCTCAAATTCTTGACAGCGCTGATTTTGACGCCACCGATCGTGAGCGCCGATTTCTCAGCTACGTCGTAAATGAAACCTTGTCTGGGCGCGGCGAGCGCATCAAGGCCTACTCGATAGCTGTGGAGGTATTTGGTCGCGACGCCTCCTTCGATCCACAAGCCGATCCCATCGTCCGTGTTGAAGCGGGCCATCTCCGGCGCGCACTCGAACGGTACTACCTTACCGCCGGACTGGCCGATCCCATCCGCATCAGCATACCGAAGGGTGCCTACGTTCCGACATTCTCCGTGCATGGCACCCGCAGTGCCGGCGCCCAGGAACCGTCCGCCACCCCCACACTCGTGCCAGCGCCGGCGAGCGTAGGGTTCAAGCTGCCGGTCATAATTGCAACTGCGATATTGATCGCGGTCGTTCTAATGGTGTGGTGGAGGGTCGATTCGCCTCGATCCGTCGCGAGCGGGCCGGAAATCCCGCGTCTGGCGGTCGAATGGTTTGAGGACTTGTCTGGCAAGCAGGGGTCCGCAGCCTTGGCCCGCGGCCTCACGCAAGAGGTTGTCAGCGGACTGTCAAAATTCAAGGACATAGTCGTCGTTCAATCACCCAGTCCCGAGGTTGGACGTCGGGTTCGATACGTGCTCGGGGGAAGCTTGTATATGTCGGCTGAAACTTTCCGGCTGCAGATCAGCCTCCGCAGCAATCCAGACGGGACCGTACTTTGGGCCGCGAGCTATGATGGCCCGACAACGGTTCGCGACCTTCTAAAGTCCCAAGCCGACATCGCCAACAACGTGGCGACGACTCTCGCGCAGGCCTACGGAGTCATCTTTCAGGCGGACGCGAAGCTAGTCGTTCCCAACCCTCCGGACGACTGGGCCGCATATGCCTGCACGCTTTCCTACTATTCCTACCGAGCTAACTTCAATGCAGCCGTTCGGCCGTCGGTCCGCTCGTGTCTTGAGAAAGCCGTCGAACGCTTCCCCGGCTATGCTACCGCCTGGGCGCTTCTGTCGCTGACCCTCATCGACGAGGCTCGCTTCGGTCACCCTATCGATCCAATCAGGTCGCCGGCATTGATCGAACAGGCACTCGCCGCTGCACGGCGTGCGGTGGAACTGGAACCGTTGAATGTGCGAGGACTGCAGGCGCAGATGTTTGCCCTCTATCTCAGGAAGGAAGTCGATGCGGCCATGAAAGTGGGCCGCCGGGCGCTTTCCATCAATCCCAACGATACCGAACTCATGGGCGAATACGGGTATCGGCTGGCGATGTCCGGATACTGGAACGACGGGTGTGCCCTGGTGGCGAAGGCATGGGAACGCAATGCAGGGCCTCCAGCATACTACGAAGCCGCGCTTGCCGTTTGCTCATACTTCCGCGGAGACTATGAGCAGGCCGCTATGTGGATCAGAAAGGCTGATACTCCTGCCAACGCTCTCTATCACGTAATTGCGGTCGCGATTTTCGCCGAAGCCGGTGACGGAGCTCTTGCCAATCGTGAGCGCGATTGGCTCATAGAGCATGAGCCGGCTCTGGTGCGAAATCTGCGCAACGAAGTGGCCCTGCGCTTCACCCGTTCCGAGGATATCGCATTTTTCCTGAGCTCGCTGAAGAAGGCCGGGTTGCAGTTTTCAGAGTGAATTGCCGGAGCCTCTCGCATAGAGGCGCAAATCAACAATCAAGAGGAAGTATGATGCTGAGCGAAGTAGCAACCGCTGAACAGATCTCTCGCGTGATCTCACAAGCGACTGCCCCAGCCTTTCTGTTGGGAGCGGTGGCAGCATTCATCTCGGTCTTGATCACACGCATGAACCGGATCGTGGATCGCAGCAATTTTTTGGGCGCTCTCCCCGAGGGCGACCCCGGCCGCAGTCGTCTAGAGGTCATCCTGCCACGATTGAAGCGGCGCGCGAGATTGCTCAATAAGGCAATAGAATTCGCCGTGATAAGCGGAATATGCACAACCGTGCTTGTCATATTGGCGTTTGCTAGCTCATTTCTTAACTTCAAGCACGAATACGGCGCGGCGGTCATGTTTTCGGTCGCGCTCTTGTTCTTCGCCGCTTCCTTAGTGGCATTGCTGTTCGAGGTGCGGGCCGCACTACACGACCTCGATTTCTATGTGTAAGCAACGCCAGATGGCCTGAACGTTTACGAACCGGTACGTGACAGATCTCTGCGGTTGTTCTGTGTTTCGATCGTTCGAGGAAGGCCGGCGCCGCTTTGGGCCCGATAGTGTTTTACTCGGCATTGCTGGCGCCCTGCCCTGGTCAGTTCGACCCGCCGGGTCGAGCGGACAAACAGCGGACAGCCAAGCTCCTTTTCCAGCGCCATGACGTGATTGCTCAAGGCTGGCTGGGTGGGTATCCAGGCAATCATGAAGCGGATGACAAAAAAGTATCGGTGCGCAGGGGCAAATGTGGTGGAGCGCCCTGTCGCATCCGGCTAAACTTCATTCATGGTCGCGGGATGGAACCGGGAGAGCTCCACCTGCTTTTAGCCCAGTAATAGAGTGTGGAGACCCTGGGAGGGGTAGTCGTATGAGGGATGTATCAGAGCCCGATCTGGAAGTCGTCCAGATACGTTCCGGCGAGTCCTTCAAGATGTGGTCGCATGGATACCCTTATCATACGGTGCGGTGGCACTTTCATCCCGAATATGAAATCCACCTGATCACCGAAACCTCCGGCTGCTATTTCGTTGGCGACTTCATCGGCGATTTCCAGCCGGGGAATTTTGTCATGACCGGCCCGAACCTGCCGCACAATTGGGTAAGCGAAGTCCTCGACAACCGGCGCATCGAGCAGCGCTGCATGGTTTTGCAGTTCTCCGAGCAATTCATCGATGGCCTGCTTGCCATCCTGCCGGAACTCAAAGGGTTTCGCTCGGTGCTCGCCGACAGCCGTCGGGGCGTCCTCTTCCCTGTCGAGACCGCCGCACTCGCCAAACCGATCATGCAGGAGATGCTGGATGCCACCGGCGCGCGTCGCATCGCGCTTTTCATGCAGCTTGTCGAACTTCTGACGGCTGCAAACAATCACGTGGCGTTGACCACGTCCGCCTATCAGCCCGATCCGTCCGGTTACATGTCGATCGGCACCAACAAGGCCCTGGCATTTATCCGCGAGCGACTAACGGAGCCATTTTCCGAAACCGACCTGGCGGCGATCGCCGGTCAAACGCCGAGTGCGTTCTCCAGGTCGTTTCGCAAACATACCGGCTTCTCGGTGGTTCAGTATGTGAACCGCCTGCGCATCAACCTCGCCTGCCAGCTGTTGATGAGCAGCGAGGACATGCCCGTTATCGATATCTGCTACGCTTCCGGGTTCAACAACCTTTCGAATTTCAACAGACACTTTCTCGCGCAGAAAGGGATGCCGCCCTCCAGGTTTCGAGCCTTGCGGGCACAAAACGAAAAAGCGGTGGAGGCCGCCTAGCTAGGGAGGACAGGGAGGAGACAGGACACATTAATGGCAAGTTTGAACGGAGACCGTGGCGGCCTCCGCAAGGGAACGCTTGCCTTCAGATTCATAATAGGTGCGCCTCAGCAGCATGGCCGGCGACGGTCTTTGACCGCGATTCCGCCCAGAGGCTTTGTGCGCTTTGCACTCAGGCCAACCATGCGCCTGAGACGGTAACTGCAACAATCGATCTCTTCAATGGAGAAACCGAAATGACGCAACTCTCAACGAAACTCGCAGGCGCCGCGATCCTGGCCTTCGGCCTTCTCAGCGGAACGTCCGTCTTTGCACAGTCGGCCAAAGTCACCGACGCGACTGTCGCATTCCTGATGCCCGACCAGAGCTCGACGCGTTACGAAGAGCATGACTTCCCGGGCTTCCAGGCGGAAATGGCCAAACTCTGCGCCGGCTGCAAGGTGATCTACCAGAATGCCAACGGCGACGCCTCCCGTCAGCAGCAGCAGTTCAACTCCGCGATCTCGCAAGGGGCCAAGGCGATCATCCTCGATCCGGTTGACTCAACCGCTGCTGCCTCGTTGGTGAAGATGGCACAGAGCCAAGGCGTCAAGGTTATCGCCTATGACCGCCCGATCCCTTCTGCGGCTGCCGACTACTATGTCTCCTTCAACAATGAAGAGATCGGCAAGATGATTGCCGTATCGCTCGTCGAGCATTTGAAGAAGAACAACGTCAAACCGGAAGACGGTGGTCTGCTTGAGATCAACGGCTCTCCGACCGATGCAGCCGCCGGCTTGATCAAGAAGGGTATCCATGCCGGTATCGCTAAGGGTGGATATCAAGTTCTCGCAGAATACGATACACCGGAGTGGGCGCCACCGAAGGCACAGCAGTGGGCAAGCGGGCAGATTACCCGCTTCGGCAAGAAGATCATTGGTGTCGTAGCGGCCAATGACGGTACTGGTGGTGGCGCAGTCGCTGCCTTCAAGGCTGCCGGTGTGGATCCGGTCCCCCCGGTGACAGGCAATGACGCCACGATTGCCGGCCTGCAGCTGATCATTGCTGGTGATCAGTACAACACGATTTCCAAGCCGAGTGAGATCGTTGCTGCCGCCGCCGCCAACGTCGCACTGCAGTTGCTTTCCGGTGAAACGCCGAAGGCGGATACGAAGCTGTTCGACACGCCGACGCAGCTCTTCACGCCGGCGCTTGTGACTGCAGAGAACCTGAAGGCCGAAATCATCGACAAAACCGTCAACGGTAAGCCGATCCAGACGCCTGAACAACTTTGCGGCGATCGTTACGCCGAGGGTTGCAAGAAGCTGGGTATCGGCAGCTAAGAACTCCTCCCGAGGGCCCTCCGGCGCATGTCGTCGGGGGGCTCATTGCAGGCATCACGAAGTCATACGGAAAGGCTTGCCTCGATGACGGACACCCAACATGACGCGCCCCCGACCGGCGAGCTGGTGCTCAGCCTGCGTGGCATCTCCAAGAATTTCGGCGCCGTTTCAGCCCTGACGGATATCGATCTCGACGTGCATGGGGGCGAAGTCGTGGCGCTGGTCGGCGACAACGGTGCGGGCAAGTCGACACTCGTCAAAATTCTTGCCGGCGTCCACCAGCCGACATCGGGCACAATCACTTTCGCGGGCAAGCCCGTAACGCTCGCTGACCCCAGCACGGCACTTGATCTCGGTATTGCGACGGTCTTCCAGGACCTCGCGCTCTGCGAAAATCTCGATGTGGTGGCCAACATCTTCCTTGGCCGCGAGACCAGTCCGCTAAAGCTCGATGAAGTGTCGATGGAGGTACGCTCCTGGACGCTCCTGAATGAGCTGTCGGCGCGCATCCCCAGCGTCCGCATTCCGATCGCCTCGCTTTCCGGCGGTCAGCGTCAGACGGTGGCGATTGCGAGATCGCTGCTGTTGGAGCCGAAGCTTATCATGCTCGACGAGCCGACCGCTGCGCTCGGCGTGGCGCAGACGGCGGAGGTCTTAAATCTTATCGAACGGGTCCGCGACCGCGGCCTCGGCGTGATCATGATCAGCCACAATATGGAGGACGTGCGGGCCGTGGCAGACCGCATCGTCGTCCTGCGTCTTGGCCGCAACAATGGAATATTCTATCCCGACGCCACCAACCAGGAACTCGTCAGCGCCATCACAGGAGCTGCCGACAATTCCGTCTCCCGCAGGGCAAGCCGACGCCAGGCGCCGCGCGAGATCACAGAGGGAGGAACCCCATGAACAGCAACGCCAATCAGAGCGCGCCATCCGCACCGTTGCTGGATAGGAGCGACGTTCGCGTCAAGCATGAAACCGGCGTGAGCGGCGCCATCCGGGCCTTTGCCGATCGCGTGAGATCGGGCGATCTAGGGTCGCTGCCGGTCGTCGTCGGCCTAGTTCTCATCTGGACCGTCTTTGCGTCGCTCAATCCCATCTTCCTGTCGGCCAACAACCTCGTCAATTTGCTTTTCGATGCATCGACCGTCGGCGTCATCTCGCTTGGCATCGTCTGCATCCTCATGGTTGGCGAGATCGACCTGTCCGTTGGCTCGATCAGTGGCTTTGCTTCTGCGCTGGTCGGCATGCTCTGGGTCAACGAAGGCTGGCCGGTTGCGCTGGCGATTGTCGCTGCTGTTGCTGCCGGCGGTGTCATCGGTGCGCTTTATGCATTGCTCTTCAACCGCCTCGGAATGCCGAGCTTCGTTTCGACACTCGCTGGTCTTCTGGCGGTCCTCGGCATGCAGCTTTATCTGCTTGGCGCTACCGGTTCGATCAATTTGCCCTACGGCTCTGCAGTGGTGAACTTCGGCCAGCTGCTGGTCATGCCGGACGCCGTTTCCTACGTTCTCGCCGCCATTCCCGGGATCGTGATGTTGATGACCGGTTACCGGACCGTCGTGCGGCGCCGCGAGGCTAGCCTGTCCTCGCAGTCGCTTGGCAGTCTTGTGTTCCGTGCGGTTATTATCACCGTGATGCTCGAGCTGATCGTTTTTTATCTTAACCAGGACCGCGGCATTCCGTGGATGTTCGGTCTGTTCGTCGGCCTTGTCGTAACGATGAGCTATGCGCTGACCCGCACAAAGTGGGGCCGCTCGATGACGGCGGTCGGCGGCAATCGGGAGGCCGCGCGCCGCGCCGGCATCAATGTGCGCCTGATCTACACGAGCGCTTTCATGGCCTGCTCGATGCTGGCAGCGCTTGGCGGCGTACTGTCTGCCGCGCGCCTGGCATCGGCAAGCCAGCAGGCTGGCACCGGCGACGTCAACCTGAATGCGATAGCCGCTGCCGTGATCGGCGGCACCAGCCTCTTCGGCGGCCGCGGCAGCGCCTATTCGGCACTGCTTGGCATCATCGTCATCCAGTCGATTGCCAACGGCCTGACGCTGCTCGATCTGTCATCGTCGCTTCGCTACATGATCACCGGCGCCGTTCTTGCCATTGCCGTCATCGTCGACTCCCTTGCACGCCGTTCGCGAGTGTCCCACGGACGCGCGTAAAACTAAGACAAAAGGTAAGGAATGCTATGAGACAGGAACTTTCTGGAAAGGTCGCTGCAATCACCGGCGCGGCCTCGGGGATAGGGCTTGAATGCGCAAAGGCATTGATCAAGGAGGGCGTCAACGTCGCGCTCATCGATCGGGCAGAGGATTCATTAAAGCGGATCTGCGCCGAACTGGGGCCACAGGCGCTCCCGCTGGTCGTCGATCTGACAAGCCCGGAAAGTGTTGCGACAATGATGCCGCAGGTCCTGGAGAAGTTCGGCAAGCTCGATATCTTCCACGCCAATGCCGGTGCCTATATCGGCGGAGACGTGGTTGAGGGAGATCCGGATGCCTGGGACCGCATGCTGAACCTCAATATCAATGCCGCCTTCCGTTCCGTTCAGGCCGTGCTGCCGCACATGGTTGAGCGGCAGACCGGCGACATCATCATGACCAGTTCCATTGCGGGTCTCGTTCCCGTCGTTTGGGAGCCGATTTACACCGCCTCCAAATTTGCGGTACAGGCTTTCGTGCACACGGTTCGCCGACAGGTGATGAAGCATGGGATTCGCGTCGGCGCCGTTGCGCCGGGACCCGTTGTCACGGCCCTGATCAGCGATTGGCCGAAGGCGAAGCTCGAAGAAGCCATCGCAGCAGGCGGGCTGATAGAGGCAAGCGAAGTGGCTGATGCCGTCATGTTCATGCTCTCGCGGCCGCGGAACGTGACAATCCGCGACCTCGTCATTCTGCCTCACAGCACGGATCTCTAGATATGAGACGTCACTTTCTCGGAATCGATGTCGGTACTGGCAGCGCGCGGACCGGAGTGTTCAACGAGAGCGGTGATTTGCTATCATCGGCGAAGCACCCGATTGCCATCTGGCATGAAGCTAACGGCGTCGTAGAGCAGTCCAGTGAGGACATCTGGCGGGCAGTGTCGCGCACCGTCCGCCAGGCCGTCAAAGAGGCGGGCATCGATCCGGCCTCCATCGCCGGCATCGGCTTTGACGCCACCTGCTCACTCGTCGCAGTCTCCGAGGACGGACGCCCGATCAGTATAAACAGGTCCGGCGATCCCGATAGGAACATCATCGTCTGGATGGATCACCGGGCCGTTGCGGAAGCCGACGAGATCAACGGTGGCGAGCACGCCGTTCTGCGCTATGTCGGCAGCCGTATCTCGCCGGAAATGGAAACTCCGAAGCTCCTGTGGCTGAAGCGGCATCTACCCGAGCAATATCACGCCGCAACCCACTTCTTCGACCTTTCCGACTATCTGACCTGGCGCGCGACCGGCAGTCTGTCGCGATCGGTCTGCACGGTGACATGCAAATGGACCTATCTCGCCCATGAAGGGCGCTGGGATGCTGACTATTTTCGCGCCATTGGCCTTGAGGATCTGGCAGCCGACGGTTTCAAGCGGATTGGGACGGATATTGTCGCGCCGGGGGCCGCGCTTGGCACGGGACTTGGCACTCAGGCGGCCGCCGACCTCGGTCTGTTGGTTGGGACACCGGTTGGCGCAGCCCTCATCGATGCGCATGCCGGCGGCATCGGGACACTTGGGGCGGTCGAAAACAGAGCGTTGGGCAGCGCCGACATCGGCCGTCGCTTGGCCTACATCTTCGGTACTTCGGCATGCTCGATGGCGACCACAGAGCAGCCGACCTTTGTTGACGGCGTCTGGGGTCCGTATTTTTCAGCGATGGTCCCGGGCCTGTGGCTGAACGAGGGTGGACAGTCGGCGGCAGGAGCCGCAATCGACCATCTGGTGACCATGCACCCGGCAGCTGCCGAAATCGCGGCACGCGCCAAGGTCGAGGGTCTGTCGCTCGTCGGCTATCTGGAGCGGGCAGCCGCTCGCGCCGGCGACAGCGCCGCTGATCTCGCCGGTGGCATCATTGTCGTGCCGGAGTTCCTCGGCAACCGCGCGCCTTTTGCCGACCCCGATGCGCGTGCGTTGATCGCCGGGCTGACGCTTGACGAGGATGAAGCATCGCTTGTCGCGCTTTATGTCGCCGGCCTTGCCGGGCTCGGCTACGGGCTGCGGCAGCTGCTTGACGCATTGGCGGGCAAGGCGATCGATATCGACCTGATCATGGCGAGTGGCGGGGCGGCAAACAGCCCCCTCGTCCTGCAGATGATCGCCGATGCCACGAGGACCAAGGTTGCCAGCGTGACGAGCCCCGAGCCGGTGTTGCTTGGCGCTGCGATGCTCGGGGCCGTTGCCGGTGGCTGCTACTCCAACATATCAAGCGCGATGGGTGTCATGTCGCGCATTGCAAAGGTCTACCGGCCTGCCTCGGGTGCCATGAGAGACGGACACGATCGGCGATATCAGGCCTTCAAGCTGCTGCAGGAAACCGGCCGAAAGCTGCGTGACATGAACTAGCGAGGCTTTGTGCCCCTGCCCTGCGACAGCGCCGCGTCGAGCGTATTGGCAACCGTAAGTCGCTTGACTGGTCCTGGTGGTACCGAGAACCGCTGGATCGCTGCAAGCAGACGGGCAAGTTTTATTGCGGCACAGGTCAGTCTGTTTACTTCACCGTGAAATAGGGATATTTTGTATCCTTAATAGATGCGGTTCAGCATCGATCCGGACTGAATTGATGATCCTGAAAAGCCAAGTCGAATGGGCGCTACATTGTTGCGCCATACTCGCCGGTCTGCCTGCAGGCCGCTATCTGTCCACCAAGGCGCTGGCCGAGTTCCACGGACTTCCCAAGGAATATCTTTCAAAGGCGTTGCAGAGCCTTTCGCAAGCCGGTCTCGTCGATACGACCCTTGGTCCGTCGGGTGGCTATCGATTGGCAAGGGCACCCGCCGAGCTGACCTTTCTTGAGATCGTCGAGGCGGTCGAAGGCAACGCTCGAACCTTTGTCTGCAACAATATCAGAGCCAACAACCCCTGCCGGCCGCTCGGCTACTGCGAAAGCGGCCCATGCGCCGTGGCGCGCATCATGTGGGAAGCCGACGAAGCGTGGCGCCAGAAACTGCGCAGCGTCAGGCTGTCCGATCTGATAGAGACGCTGTCCAAGGATATCCCCGCGGAGCTTTGGAAGAGCAGCTTTGAATGGGTCCTAGAGCGGGCCGGATGAGCGCAGTTTGACGTCGCTTGCGTCTGGCAGTGCGTAGAGATAGCTCTCAGGCGGCATCGCAAGGGAGAGGCCGCGTTCCCGGCAGTGGTTGTGGACAAGATCGATCACTTCATTCCTCGCCGGCGTCCTGTTTGCCGGGCTGGTCACGCGAAACTGCAGTTCGGTCTCGATTGCCACAGCATCGATCCCTTTTAGAGCGACGATCGGCGGCGGGTCTTGGACGATGCATGTGCAGCGTTGCAGGGCGGTTCGCATCGCCTCCTCGACGAGCTGCGGACTGTGGCTTGCCGCGAGACGGATAAGCAGAGTGATCTGATGCGTCTCGTCAGGACGACTTAGATTGGTAACGCCCACTTTCGCCAGGGCGCTATTCGGCAGAACGACCACGTTGTGAGCGCCAGTGAGCAAAAATGTGGAGCGCCAGTTGTTTTCGATGACACGCCCCTCCGTGCCGTCACCGAGCACGATCCAGTCGCCAATGACAAAGGGGCGCCCCAATGTCAGCGCGATGCCGGAGAACACGTCGCCGAGCGTATTTTGCAGCGCGAGGCCGAAGATGATGGCGACGACGCCGGACGTTGCCACCAGGGTGCCGATGGGCGCTTTGAAGACGAAGCCCAGGATGGACAGGGCCACGCCGAGATAGACAACGGCAACGATCAGATCCTGCAGCAGTCGCGCCTCCCGCGGCCTTCGCTCCAGAACGATATAGATGCGCACGAAGCCAATCAGGGTCCACGCCAGATGTGTCCACCAAAGTACCCTGGCTGAGATGGACAAAAATGCGATGAGGCCGGTTAAATGCGTCTCATCGACGCGATGCGGGAGGATACCTGCAAAGACGAGGACGGCGGTCATGCTTGCGAAAAACAGGATCTGAACGACCAGCCGAGCAGTTGGACGGTCACGACCCTGGAGGTGCCATACGACAATGCCGGCAACTCCGAGAAGATTGATCAGAACAAGCGGCAACGAGAGTTGTTCGTTGAACATGGCAGGCTCCGATCGCGATAGGTTGCGGCCTGGTGCGGAAGGGCCGTGTGTGCGATCAACACACGGCCCGCACTGACTTACTTCTTCAAGGGATAAGTCAGTTCCTTCTGGTTGGTGTCAACCACGAAGACCGCAAGCAGCTTTGCAGGCTTTGTCTTGCTGCCGTTTGCGCTGACGCCATGACGATCGCCGGGCATCTCCGAAAAGCTCTCTCCGGCTTTGTAGGTCTTTACCGGCCCATCATTGACCTGGCTGCGGATGGAGCCTTCCAGAACCGTTGCATAGATGAAAGCGGAGTTCGGGTGGGTGTGGCCCTCAGAAAACCCACCTGGACCATATTCGACCAGGACACCCTTAATGCTCTTGCCCGGAACGTTCGGCAGTTCATGCTCATAGACGAGCGTGACCTTGGAAGCCTTGCCGCCGGCGTCATCGGCGAGGCCTACGTTGAAAGATACCGCTACAAGGGCGGCTGCGACAAAAATCGACTTCATCATATCGAGATTCCTTTCAAGGGTTGGTCGCTGCTCCTAAGAATTGCGGCGCAGCGCTGCTCTGTCATTTCCGTGCGGAGGTTGCGAACCATTGCTCGAAGGTGATACGCCCCAGACGTGGGTTGTTGTCGGAGACCAGCGAACCATCCTCCAGCCGGGCGCCGAAATAACGCGCCTCGGGATCCGGTTCGACCTTGCGGGCATCGCCCATCGCCTTGAGGTAGCGAGCAACGAGTTCATTGAGCCGGAAGCGCTCCGGGCCGGCAATTTCGATCGTTCCGTTGACGGGGGCAGCAAGGGTCACATCCGCCATCGCGTCGGCTACATCATCGGAGGCGATCGGCTGCACATAGGCTGGTGATAGGTGAACCGTGTCGCCGACCGTGCCGGATTGTGCGATCCCGCTCAAAAACTCCATGAACTGCGTCGAATGAACAATCGTGTACGGAACGCCGGAAGCCTTGATCAGCTTCTCCTGGGCGAGCTTTCCGCGAAAGTAGCCACTTTCCTGCAGTCGCTCGGTTCCGACGACCGAAAGCGCTATATGGTGTTTGACGCCAGCAGCCTTTTCAGCCGCAAACAGATTGCGGCCCGAGGTCTCGAAGAATTCCAGCACCGCCTTGTCTTCGAAAGATGGCGAGTTGGCGAGATCGACAACGACCTCGGCGCCAGCAAGTGCCGCGGCCAGCCCTTCCCCGGTGATCGTGTTGACGCCGGTGTTTGGAGAGGCGGCAATCACCTCATGGTCCTGCTTGCGCAGGCGGTCGACTGTCTTGGTGCCGATAAGGCCGGTCCCGCCGATGATGACGATCTTCATAGGACTTCTCCCTTTAGGGCGGCGGTCGGCCGCGGTGTTGATGGCTTTGAGGTCGTAAGCTTAGTTGAGACCGGCCTTGTCGAGGCCGTAGGTCTTGTCTGCGGAACCGGGGACTGCCTTGAAGGCGATGCTGGCGCGGTTCCAGGCATTGATCACCATGATCGAGAATGTCAGGTCGGACACTTCCTTCTCCGAGAGTTGGCCGCGGACCCGCTCGTAGAGCTCGTCCGGGATTCCGCCTTCGGGAAGGTTCGTGACTGCTTCGGTCCACGCAAGGGCCGCCCGCTCGCGCGGAACAAAGAGGTTCGATTCACGCCAGATCGCGACATGATACAGGCGCAGTTCGCTTTCGCCGTGGATCTTGGCCTCTTTGACATGCATGTCGAGGCAGAAGCCGCAGCCATTGATCTGTGAGGCGCGGATGTTCACGAGGTCACGGATCTTCTGTTCGATGACGCTGTCCTTCAGCCCCATGCTCAGGTCTGAAAGCTTCTTGAAGAATTCGGGTGATTGCTGTGCGTAGTTGAGGCGCTGTGTCATATGTCTCTCCTTATTAAGGACATCGCGTATCCTTATGGACACAAGATATCCTTAATGGCTGGACAGTAAAGCGCTTCCGACCTAAACTGCGACATAAGCCTTATGTCGAAACGTATGGGGGGGCAGATGGACATCGTATCTTCGTTGAGAGCCTTTCTGCGCGTGGCAGAGACAGGCTCGTTTTCTGCAGCGGCAATCGACCTTGATCTCACACAGCCGGCAGTCTCTCGGCAGGTTTCCGCACTCGAAGGACACCTCAACACACGCCTGCTGCATCGTACCACAAATGCGCTTGCCCTGACCGTCGAAGGCGAACAAATGATCGCGATGGCGCTGCGGGTGGTTGAGGCGGTGGATGCCCTCAACGAAGCCTCCTGCGTCGAGACAGCCATGGCGTCCGGCCGCGTGCGGCTTACCCTGCCCGCACCTCTTGGTCTTTATATCAGCGAGCGTCTCTCGCCACTGCTAGAAAGCCATCCCGGACTGTCGGTAGAACTGATATTCCGCGAGGAGCCGTCTGATCTGATCGGTGACGGCATCGATCTCGAAGTGCGGCTCGGCGCAGTATCAGACAGTAGCTTGATGTGCCGGCGGATCGGTTGGACGACGGCCTTCCTCGTCGCCGCGCCCTGCTACCTGGAACAACATGGTAAGCCCAACACGCCGGATGAGATCACTGGTCATGAATGCATCTGCTATAGCCGCGCCGGAGATGGACGATCGTGGTCGTTCTCCGATGGGTCGGATGAGATTTCCGTGCGCATCGCGCCGCGCCTGATCGCCAACAATGCTGTGGCGGTACATCGCGCGGTGTTGGCCGGAGGCGGTCTTGCGGTGCTTTCGCATCTCCTTGCCTGCGCCGACATAGAGGCTGGCAGGCTGGTGAAGCTGATGCCTGAATTTCCTCCCGCGCGCCTGCCAATCCATGTCGTCTACCCGTCGCGCAAAAACCTGCCATTGCGGGTCCGTACGGTCCTCGATTTCCTGGCACAAGCGGTCAGGGAGGACCCATTGATGGCATCCTAGAGCACAAAGCGCTTGCTTAAATCTGCGCGCATTTTCATTCTGCTGGCGAATTGGGAGGAACCATGAGCCGCAATATCATCCTTGTCGATCCGCTGCCACGAACGCTCGACCTCATCATGACGCCGGATGTTCGCCGCCGTTTGGAACAGCTGGGAGACGTCGTCGTCTGCGAAGATCGCCAGATGCCAGTAGAGCAGGTAGAGGCCCTGTTGCCGGACACAGTGCTGATTTTCGGCCAGACCGATATGCCGAAGGAGCGGCTGGATCGCGCACCAAAGCTAAGGGCCATTATCAATGTCGAGTCGAACTTCCTGCCGAATATCGACTACCAGGCCTGTGTTGAGCGCGGCATCTGGGTTATCACGCCGGCATCCGCCTTCGCGTCGCCCGTGGCCGAAGCCGCGCTTGGCATGGCGATCGATCTTGCCCGCGGCATCACCAGGGCGGATCGGCAGTTTCGAGCAGGCGCCGAAGAATATGGCCTTGCAGGAAACGACGAGACGTTTCGCTTCGCCGGCGCCCCTGTCGGTCTGATCGGATTTGGTGATCTGGGACGGCAGTTGCGGGATCTTATCCGGCCGTTTCGTAATCCCGTGCGCGTCTTTGATCCGTGGCTGCCCACCGAGATCATCGAGCGGCTCGACTGTATGCCGGCATCGCTGGATGAAGCGCTAATGGAGAGCCGCGTCGTCTTCGTCTTCGCCAGCGTGACGAGTGAGAACGAAGGCTTCATCGGCCGACGCGAATTCGCAATGATGCAGCCGGGCTCGGCCTTTCTGCTGATGAGCCGCGCTGCCGTCGTCGATTTTCCCGCCATGCTCGAGGCGGTGAGATCTGGCCACATCCGCGCCGCGACCGATGTCTTTCCCGACGAGCCGGTCGCTTCCGACGACCCGGTCCGCAAGGTGGAGGGGTTGTTGCTATCTGCACATCGCACCGGCGGTACGCGAGATGCCTTCTACGCGCTTGGCTCGATGGCTGTCGCTGATGCGGAGTTGATAATGAAAGGCTTGCCGCCGCAGCTTTGCCGGAGGGCGGATCCGGCAACCGCCAGCCGGTTGCGTTCCAAGCCGGTCAGCGTTTCCTGAGCCGCCTGGCGTTCGCCTCTGCGCCAGCGTAGACCCTATATCGGTCTGTTGATCGATCGACTGGCCGCCTCTTGCGTTGGTCCATCGATGCACGGGAAGCGAAGAGATTCCCGAGTAAATTATCCTGCGGCTCTATCGCGCCACAGCCGGTTAAAGTGCTAGCCTGCGGCAAAAGAAGAATGCCGGAGGATAAGATGACGAAGAAAACGCCTGGTGATTGGCAGGCTCTTGCCGAGAAAGAGCTGAAGGCCTCGCCCGAGACGCTCGTCTGGAACACGCCCGAAGGGATCGACGTCAAGCCGCTTTATACCGAGGCCGACGTCGAGGGCGCCGAGCACCTGGGATCGCTTCCGGGCTTTGCGCCCTTCACGCGCGGGCCGCGTGCCACGATGTATGCCGGCCGCCCCTGGACAATACGGCAGTATGCCGGTTTCTCCACTGCGGAGGCCTCCAACGCCTTCTACCGCAAGGCGCTCGGCGCCGGGCAGCAGGGCGTTTCCGTTGCCTTCGACCTTGCAACCCACCGCGGCTATGACAGCGATCATCCGCGCGTCGTCGGCGACGTCGGCAAGGCCGGAGTTGCGATCGACAGTGTCGAAGACATGAAGATCCTGTTCGATGGCATCCCGCTGGAGAAAGTCTCGGTGTCGATGACGATGAACGGCGCGGTAATCCCGATACTGGCGAGTTTCATCGTTGCCGGGGAGGAACAGGGCGTGTCCCGCGCCGAGCTTTCCGGGACCATCCAGAATGACATTCTCAAGGAGTTCATGGTCCGCAACACATATATCTATCCGCCGGAACCCTCGATGCGGATCGTTGCCGATATCATCGAGTACACCGCCAAAGAGATGCCAAAGTTCAACTCGATCTCGATCTCCGGCTATCACATGCAAGAGGCGGGTGCGACGCTCGTTCAGGAGCTTGCCTTCACCCTTGCCGACGGGCGCGAATATGTTCGCGCGGCCCTTGCCAAGGGGTTGAACGTCGACGATTTCGCCGGTCGCCTTTCCTTCTTCTTCGCCATCGGCATGAACTTTTTCATGGAGGCGGCAAAGCTGCGGGCCGCGCGTCTCTTGTGGACGCGCATCATGGAGGAGTTCGAGCCGAAGAAGGCTTCGTCGCTGATGCTGCGCACGCACTGTCAGACGTCGGGCGTGTCGCTGCAGGAGCAGGATCCCTACAACAATATTATCCGCACCGCCTTTGAGGCGATGTCGGCGGTGCTGGGCGGCACGCAATCACTTCACACCAATTCTTTCGATGAGGCGATCGCCCTGCCAACAGAATTTTCGGCACGCATCGCCCGCAATACGCAGCTCATTCTTCAGCACGAAACGGGCGTGACGAAGGTCGTCGATCCGCTTGCCGGCTCTTACTACGTCGAGACCCTGACGAAGGAGCTTGCCGACAAGGCGTGGGATCTGATTAAGGAGGTCGAGGCGCTCGGCGGCATGACGAAGGCAGTCAACGATGGCTTGCCCAAGCGGTTGATCGAGGAAGCGGCGACGCGACGCCAGGCGGCCGTCGACAGGGGTGATGAGGTCATTGTCGGCGTCAACAAATACCGCCTTGAGACAGAGCAGGAGATCGAGATCCTGGCGATCGACAATGCTGCAGTGCGCACCGCCCAGATCAAGCGGATCGAAGAGACGAAACGCCGCCGCGATGGAGCCGCCGTGCAAGCAGCACTCGATGCGCTTGCGCAAGTGGCAAGTAGCGGCAACGGCAACCTGCTTGCGGCAGCGGTTGAAGCGGCGCGCGCGCGGGCGACGGTTGGCGAGATCTCGGATGCCATGCGTGGTGCCTTCGGGGATCATGTGGCTGAGCCTGAAGTCATCAAGGACGTCTATGGTCAAGCCTATCGCGACGAGCCCGAGCTGGCGGTGCTGAAGGACCGCATGAGCGAAATCGGCAGTATCCTTGGACACAGGCCGAAGATCATGGTTGCGAAACTTGGTCAGGATGGCCACGACCGGGGCGCGAAAGTGATCGCTTCGGCGTTTGGCGACATCGGTTTTGACGTACTGGCTGGACCTCTCTTTCAGACGCCGAAGGAAGCGGCCGACCTCGCCGTCGCCAGCAAGGTGCACGTGGTTGGCATTTCGTCGCTTGCCGCCGGCCACAAAACTTTGGCACCGCAACTTATTGACGAACTGAAGGCGCGCGGCGCTGACGACGTCATTGTCGTCGTCGGAGGTGTCATTCCACGGCAGGACTACGAGTACCTGATGAACCATGGCGTGGCAGCCGTCTTTGGCCCCGGGACGAATGTGCTGGATGCGGCAAATTCGGTTCTCGATCTGCTCGAAGGCAAGCGGCGAAATCGCTAGATTTTCGTGCTGCGGCAGCTTTCCGCAGCATCGCCCTCACCTTTGCAACCCTGGTCCGCGGGAACGGAGCCTCATTGTTCGCTGCGCGTGGACGGCGAAATCGATTCCATATTTTCAGCGGAAAGTTGATAAGCCTAGGAAACGGGTCCAGATGAAAATGAATTTCATAGCTTCAACTTTTCGCGGGATTCGTGTTGACGCGTTCGAATTTTTGCCCCAACTTGACGAAAATAAATTACGTAAGTGGGAACAAGAGCAGCATGAACGTGGGAATTATCGGGCTAGGTTTCCGGCTCGGCTACCTTGGCTACGTCTTCAAGTCTGTCGATGAAAGTTTCGAGATCGTCGGTTATGTTGATCCCGATCCGGCGGGTCTTCCAGGCCTCGTCGAAAAAGGCATTCCCACCGGTACGGCCTATGCGTCCCCTGAAGAGCTGATCGCCAGCCAAAAGCTCGATCTGCTGATGATCGGTTCCCCGAACCACATGCATCTCGACCACATCAGGCTGGGTCTCGAAAGCGGCCTGAAGGTCTTCTGTGAAAAGCCGATCGTCACGACGATCGCCGAGAGCATCGAGCTCGCGCGTCTGATGGCAAAGTTCGGCCATGAGCGCCTGATGGTCGGTCTCGTTCTGCGCTATTCACCGCTCTACAAGGACCTGCGCGCTATCCAGGCTGCTGGCAAGCTCGGCCAGATCGTTTCGATCGAGGCCGCGGAGCATATCGAGCCTTACCACGGCGCATTCTTCATGCGCGACTGGCGCCGTTACGAACGCTATTCCGGCAGCTTCATGCTGGAGAAGTGCTGCCACGACCTCGATCTCTATAATGGCGTCGTCGGTGCTCGACCGGAGCGCGTTGCAAGCTTCGGCGGCCGCAAGAGCTTCACGCCCGTCAACGATCCCGCCCGAGAAGGCATCAATGATCTGGAGCTTTTCCACCGCAAGCCGAGCGGCTGGATGGGGTCCGACAAGGTGTTCGACAGCGATGCCGACATCATCGATTATCAGGTGGCGATCGTCGAATATGCCAACGGCGTCGGTATGAACTTCCATACCAACCTCAACGTTCCCGATCAGTTTCGCCGCTTTGCCATCATGGGCTCACGGGGTATGGCCGAGGGCGATTTCGTCCGCGGCTATCTCGACGTTCATGAGCAGTTGACCGGCAAGAAGGTGGTCGAGAACAAGTACGTGGCGACCGAGCTGTCGCAGCATTACGGTGCCGATGAACAGATGGCCGCCGACCTCCTCGACAGTGTGCGCACAGGCACGCAACTTCCCGTCTCCACGCTTAACGCCCTCGAAGCCGGCATTCTCGCCTTATCCATGGACGAGGCGCGCATGAAGAAGGCGGTCATCGATCTGCGTCCCGTGTGGGACAGGTTCGACGAAGCCCTGCACGCAAGAGCGGCTTGAGGAGGGCGGCAAGATGAGCGTCCAGCGTAACGCAGTCATCTTCGCCTGGATCCTTCTCCTTCCGGCGGTGCTTTACGTCGCGGTGATCGTCGCCTATCCCCTCGTCGACACGTTCATCCTCTCCTTCACCGATGCGTCACTGAAGAAGGTGACCAATTGGGTCGGCTGGGTCAACTATCAGAAGATCTTCAACGAGACCTTCGCCGAAGTCATCATTCGCACCTTCATCTGGACGTTCTTTTCCGTCTCCATCAAGATGATCATCGGTGTCTTCGGGGCGACGATGCTGAACTCTGCGGTACCTGGCAGGGCGCTCTTCCGTGTACTGACCATGCCACCGTGGATTGTCCCGATGGCGATCGGCATCTTCATGTGGGGCTGGATGTACAATGGGCAGTTCGGAATGATTTCCGGCATGCTGCAACGCTTTGGCTTGGTGGATGCTCCCGTCGCGTTTCTCGCACAGGGTTCCACGGCGTTCTGGGCGACGATCATCACCGACGTCTGGATCGGCGTTCCCCTGGTGACGCTCTACATGCTGGCGGCCATGCAGGCGATTCCGCAGGATCTCTATGAAGCCGCCTGGACTGACGGGGCCGGCCGCTTCTATCGCTTCCGGCGCATTACCCTGCCACTGATCGTCCCTTCGATGATCACCATGTCGATGCTGTCACTCATCGCCACGTTCAACTCCTTCGACATCATCTGGATCCTGACGCGTGGTGGTCCAAGCGGGGAAACGACGACGATGATCATCGACACCTACCGCACGGCGATCGGTTCGAACAAATACGGGGAAGGTGCTGCGCGCGCCGTGCTGATCTGCATCTTCCTGTCGATCTTCTGCGTCTGTTACTTCCGACTGACCAGCCGCCTTGCATCCGGAGACAAGCGATGAAACAACCCCATCTGCTGATCAATCGGTACAAATGGTACGAGATCATCGGCATCTATGCCGGCATTTTCGTGTTTCTTACCTTCGTGCTTGCCCCGTTCGTCGAGGGCTTCCTTGTATCGCTGAAGCCGCTCAGCCAGCTCTTTTCCTCACCTTATCGTTTCATCCCCGAGAATGGCTCCTTCGAGGCATACCGGACCATGTGGATCAGCGTGCCAGGCTTTGCGCGCTACATTTTCAATTCCTTCTTCATTTCGACAGTCGTGACCGCTGTCGTTCTGGTGCTCGTCATCCCTGCCTCCTACGCGTTTGCCCGCTTTGATTTCAAGGGCGCCGGGCTGTTGCTCGGCGCGTTTTTGGCGGTCAACATGTTCTCGGGCGCGGTGCTGCTTATTCCGCTCTTCCGGTTGATGCGCTCACTCGGCCTGCTCAATACCTATTTTGCAATCATGGTTCCTGGCGTTGCCTTCCTGATACCGTCGGCGATCTGGCTGCTTAGAACCTACATGATGCGCATTCCGAGGGAGTTGGATGAAGCCGCCTTCGTCGATGGTGCCAGCCACTTCTATACGCTGCGCCGCGTCATTTTGCCGATCGCCATGCCCGGCATTATGGTGGTCGCGATCACCACCTTCATCGGTTCCTATGCCCAGCAGTTCATCTTTGCGCTGACCTTCAACTCGAAAACCGAGTATGCGCCGTTGCCAGTCGGACTCTTCGCCTACTTCGGCCGTCAGGAAGTGGTCTGGAACGAACTGATGGCTGCAAGTTTCGTCGGCATCGCGCCGGCCATGATCGTGATTTTCTTCCTTCAACGGTATCTCGTCAGCGGGCTGACCGCGGGCGCGGTGAAACAGTAAGTCAACCACCAGAGAAAAAAGGGAGCTAACAAAGTGACAATTCAATTCAAGACCGGGCTGATGGCCCTTGCCCTGCTCGGGTCCACCGCGCTCAGCGCCGTGACCGCTCAGGCCGCCGACAAGGAGATCAGCTGGATCTATTGTGGCGACAAGATCGATCCGATCCATGAGAAGTATATCAAGGAATGGGAGGGCAAGAATCCTGGCTGGTCGGTCAAGCCGGAGGTGGTCGGCTGGGAACAGTGCCAGGACAAAGCAACCACGTTGGCAGCCGCAGGCACGCCGGTCGCGATGGCTTATGTTGGCTCGCGCACGCTCAAGGAATTTGCCGAGAATGACCTCATCGTTCCTGTTCCAATGACCGACGAGGAGAAGAAGAGCTATTATCCGAACATTGTCGATACAGTGACCTCGGATGGCACGCAGTGGGGCGTTCCGATCGCTTTCTCGACCAAGGCACTTTACTGGAACAAGGATCTTTTTAAGCAGGCCGGTCTTGATCCCGAAAAGCCGCCGACCACCTGGGCCGAAGAAATCGCCGATGCAAAGGCGATCAAGGAGAAAACCGGAATTGCTGGTTACGGCCTGCCTGCAAAAACCTTCGACAACACCATGCATCAGTTCATGCATTGGGTTTACAGCAACAACGGCAAGATCATCGATGGTGACAAGATCGTGGCCGATAGCCCGGAAGTGCTTGCAGCCCTGCAGGCCTACAAGGATATCACGCCTTATTCCGTCGAGGGCGCAACGGCTTACGAACAGAACGAAATCCGCGCCATTTTCCTCGACGGCAAGGTCGGGATGATCCAGGCCGGTTCTGGTGCTGCCGCCCGTCTGAAGGACACTAAGGTCAACTGGGGTATCGCGCCGTTGCCGCTCGGTCCATCGGCCAAGGGGGAAGGTACGCTGCTGATCACCGACAGCCTGGCGATCTTCAAGGGATCGGGTGTTGAAGACAAGGCGATCGAATTTGCCAAATACATCACCGCTCCCGGCCCACAGGGTGAGTACGAGCTCCAGGGTGGTGCAGGCCTGACGCCGCTGCGTCCGTCCGCAAAGGTTGATGAATTCGTGAAGGCGGATCCATCCTGGAAGCCGCTGATCGACGGCATCTCCTATGGCGGGCCGGAGCCGCTCTTCAAGGATTACAAGGGCTTCCAGAATGTCATGATTGAAATGGTTCAGTCGGTCGTGACCGGAAAGGCTGAGCCGGCGGACGCGTTGAAGAAGGCCGCCGCCGATCTTGAGCAGTACAAATAGACCACTGCTTTAGCGAGGGGCCGCGCTTTTCGCGGCCCCTTTCTTACCGCATCAAACAGCAAGCCGCCTTGCCGGCGGCCGGGGAAAGTACTGTGGGACAGCTCCATCTCAACAAGGTCCAGAAGTTCTTTGGCGATTTCAAAGTCATCAAGGGCGTCCAGCTCGAGGTGAAGAATGGCGAGTTCGTGGTCTTCGTTGGCCCGTCTGGCTGCGGTAAGTCGACGCTTCTTCGCATGATCGCCGGCCTTGATGCCACGACGGCGGGCGACATTGTCATCGACGGGCTCAGAGTGAACGACCTGCCGCCGGTCAAGCGCGGGATCGCCATGGTGTTCCAGTCCTACGCGCTTTACCCGCACATGTCCGTTTTCGAGAACATCGCCTTCCCGCTGCGTGTGGAAAAGATGGAAGAGGAGAAGCTGAAGGCCAAGGTCGAGCATGCCGCACGCATCCTTCACCTCGACCAGCGCCTGCAGCAGAAGCCCGGGATGCTTTCAGGCGGTCAGCGCCAGCGCGTGGCGATCGGTCGCGCGATCGTGCGCGAGCCGAAGATCTTCCTGTTCGACGAGCCGCTCTCCAACCTCGATGCTGCCTTGCGCGCCGACATGCGCATTGAGCTCGCCAAGCTGCATCGTCAGCTAAAGGCGACGATGATCTACGTCACCCACGACCAGATCGAGGCGATGACGATGGCAGACCGGATCGTGGTGCTGAATGCGGGCGAGATCGCACAGACCGGTGCGCCACTGGAACTCTACCACAAGCCTGCGAATATCTTCGTCGCGAGCTTCATCGGCAATCCCAAGATGAACTTCCTCAATGTTACCTGCACCGGCGTCGGCGATGCCGGCGTCGAAATTGACTACAAGGGGCAAAAGGCGGTGATCCCGGTCGCGCAGCGTCAGGGCGTCGTTGGAAAATCCCTCACGCTCGGCGTGCGGCCCGAGCACATCTTGATTGGCACAGGCGACATCACACTCACTGTTACGCCGACAGTCATCGAGCGGCTTGGCGCCCAGACGGTCGCCTATGCATCGCTTGACGGCGAAGGCGAGAATTTCTGTGCAATGTTACCAGGGAGCGCGGCAGTTCGCCCGGATCAGCCGCTGGGGGCCGGGATCAATGTTGCAGACTGCCATCTGTTCGATGAGGCGGGCATATCGTTCGAGCGTCATGTGGAACTGACGGACATCGACATGAACCTGCTCAATCCGACGGCGGCATGATCATTCCAGACTGTGTGGCGCGCCTCTTCAATACAGAGGATAAAACAGCCTATTGGCGGGGTAGGAATAGGCGCCCCGGTCGACGATCCCCAATCGGTACATGCAGCTTCTGAGTGCGGTCACGTGCCAAGGATTTGCCGGATAGGGCGAGCCGCGATAGACGGCTTCGGGCTCGCAATAGCGATACGCCCTGTCGAACCTGGCCAACAGCACCGGATCGGAATCCATCCGTACGCCATGATAGGTTTGCCATTGGCCCGGCGGTTCAGCCGCCGAGATCGCCAACAGACTTGCTGCTACTCCCAATGCAACCGAGATTCTCATCGATTTGACCTCCCGCGCGCCTGATGCCCGCGCGAAAGAAGATGTTTTTCAATTGCGTAAGGTCAAGGGTTCTACATCAAAGGAAGGCGCTTGGAGCGATTGTACCTACCAGACGAGGCCGCGGGCGGCCACATCCTCGACGCGCGTTACCACGCCGTCACGATGAAAGACCATCGTGTCGAACAGATTGGAGACGACGCAGGTGTGGTTGGGGATGATGCGGATCTTCTCGCCGATCTCAGGACGATGGTCGCCGCACTTCGACAGGTCGATGACGCCATGTTCCTCGGACAGTCCTGTAATCACCGCCTCAGGATAGCCGACAACTGTCCCGAAATCCGGGAAGCCAAGCAGATCGGAGGTCAGAGCCTTTGATCCGGCGTCAATGACGGCGCGATCAGCCGTTGGACGGGACACCACCGTTGCCAGCACATGCATGGCACAGTCGGCCTCGTTGCAGTGGCCGGCGCGGACCATGGAGCGGTCGTTATAGATATAGGTACCTGCGCGATGCTCGGTGGCAGCGCTGACGAGATGCGCCTCAAAAAGGCTGGGTGTGCCGCCATTGCTAACGATTGGACACGCGATCCCATCGGTCTCTAGGAGCGAGAGTGCTTTGCTGAGGAAGGCTTGCACCGCCTCAGCGGAGGCGGGCTTTGGGTAGTTAAGGAGGCCACCGAACGCAAGACCCGGGGCGTCGTTGATCCGCTTTGCCAGGCTTCGTGCTTCTTCCGGCGTCTGGACACCGCAGCGCCCGCCGCCGGTGTCGCATTCCACGAGAACAGTCAATGGCTTAGAGGATGCGAAATAGGAGGACAGACCATCGACCGTCACCGCGCTATCGGCAACCACCTTGAGACCGGAGATCTGCTCGTTGAGCGCGCCAAGGCGCTCGAGCTTTTGCGGGCCGAGAATGTTGAAGGTGATCAGGATGTCTTCAAAGCCGGCCGCAGCGAAGACTTCCGCTTCGCTGATCTTCTGGCAGTTGATGCCCTTGGCACCCGCCGCGATCTGCTCGGCGGCGAGCGCTGGGATCTTGTGCGTCTTGATATGCGGCCGGAAGTTCAGGCCGTGCTTATCCATGTAGGCCTGCGTGCGGGCGATGTTTGCCGCCAGCCGATCCTCGTCGATGATTGGCCGCGGCGTCGAGAGATCGGCGACCCTGTCGCCCGGCTTGGCGACAACGGCGAACGGATTTTCCTGCATATGACGCTCTCCGCGTTAACGGCCGTGAGGGTCGGCGACCATCGGCCAGATATTCTTCGGCGCCCGGCGATAGGGCGTCTTGGCTGGAGTGTTGGGATAAGGCGTTCCGGCCGAGCAGTAAATGATTTCCGCGGCGATTTTCGAGAAGGAGGCGTAGAAATGATTGGTCGATTTGATGACCAGGATCTTCTTGGACGTCGGATCGATCCCCATGACGGAGAAAAGGCTTGGATCGAAACTCTGGGCGCGCGTCGAATTCAGGATGATATCGATGCCGTCGAGCGTGATGTGCACGGCATCCCCGAACGGCGCATAGCTTTCACCGAACCGCATCTCTGCGTTCTCGACGAGCTTCACCACCTTGACGACGCCGTCCACCGGGTTTCCGGTGCCGGGTGCAGACTTTGCGCCGAAACGCAATGGAATCTCGGCACCCTCCCCCGCCGCCATGCAGATCTGCACAGCCATCGGATCCCAGATCGTGCCGATCGCGGCGCCCCTTACCTTCCGATTTAAGAGCTCCTGCAGAAGCACGGTGGCGTCGCCGGCGGTGCCGCCGCCGGGATTGTCCCAAACGTCGGCGATGACCACAGGCCAGGAGGTTGCGGCGACGGCCTGCGTCACAGCCTCAATTTCGTCGATCTGCGGCATGATGAAAGTGCCGCGTTTGGAAAACAGCTCGAGGCCGAGTTCACGCGCTAAGGCCTCGCCCTTCTTTTGCTTGTTGTTGCTGACAACAAGCATCTTGGTCCCCATCTCCGGTACGTCACCCGCCATGAAACCATGGATGACCGAGATTGACACGATGTCTGCGTCTTCCTTCTCGAGGCGCATGACTTTGTCGACAAAGGATCGCATCGGCTCGCGCGAGGTCGGATAGACGTCGATCATCCGGCAGTCGAATACGGACATGACAGGGGCCAGTCGGCCTTCCAGGGTCTCGACGGCAATCCGCCAGAGGTCCTCGGCCCGATCGACGAAGTCGGTGTGTGGGAACTCCTTGAAGTAGACGAAGAAATCTGCGGCCGCGAGTCGTTTGGCCGTGAGATGGCTGTGCGGATCAAGCTCAGCGCAGACGAGGATGTCGGGCCCGACGATCTCGCGCACGCGCGCCAATATGTCACCTTCGGTATCCTCGTAGCCGGCCGCAACCATGGCGCCGTGCAGACCGAGAACAACGGCATCGACCGGCATGGCAGCCCTGAGCTGGTTCAGCACCTCGTCGCGTAGACCCTCATAGGTCGATCGGTTCACCAGTCCGGCCGGATCAGCCCAGGCGGCCGTACCCTCGATCAGCTCCCATCCCTTCTCTGCGCAGACCCGGCGCCCAACCGTGATGGGCGCCGAGCACAGGGTTGGGGTTTCCGGATGCTGGCCGGGAGGCGCATAAAGAGACGCCTCGAACGCGCGCCGATCGATGCAGATAGGAGAAAAGGTATTGGTCTCGGTTGCGAGCGCCGCCGTGAATATGCGCAAGGGTTCGGCCTTTGTGTTGATCAGCCCATCGGGTTCGGCAGGTAGCCGGTAAAGCCGCATATCTTCCAGCGGCCTTCATGCTGGCGGCAATAATAAAGCGTCTGCCATTGCATCACATCACGCGTACCGTCGGCCTTGGTGAGCCCACCGTCGAACTTCTTGCGCACCAGCGCCATATCACCCTCAACCTCGATGTCTTCAAGCGTGGTGGTCGTGAAGATTGCGGTGCGGGCATCTTCAGCGAAAGATTGCGTTGCAAAGTCCTTTGCCTGGCGCAGCCACTCGTCGCGATAGGCCGATAGTGCGGGAAATGCCAGACGCCAGTTGTCGGGGCTTACCTGCTTGCGCCCATCGATCCCGATAAAGCCTTCCTCGACGAAATCATGCTCCACCATCGACCAGTCAGCGGCGAGGAATGCATCGATGTCACGGGAAACCAGCATCTCCCAGATCGAGTGCCGCGCAACGTCGGACGCAGGAAAGGGGTTTTTGAAAGGATCGCGCATATCTCCCCCGTATTGAAATTCTTTTCATTAATGGCAGTTTTCACTGGTCAAATTCTGCTTTCTATGGTCATTTGTCAACTTATTACGAAAATAATTTGCAAGGATCAATCGATGTCCATCAAGCGTTATGGCACGGTTCAAAAAGGTGCCGGCGGTAAGCCCCTGCCCTTTGCGCGTGCCGTCGAAGCCGACGGTTGGCTCTATGTCTCGGGGCAGGTTGCCATGGAAAATGGCGAAGTCATCGATGGAAATATCGTCGCGCAGACGCACAAGACGATCGAGAATATGCTGGCGATTCTTAAAGAAGCCGGATACGGCGTTGAGCACGTGGTGCGCTGCGGCGTGTGGCTCGATGATCCGCGCGACTTCTGGACTTTCAATGCGATCTATCAGCAGTATTTCGGCGAACACCCACCGGCAAGGGCCTGTGTTCAGTCGTCGATGATGGTCGATTGCAAGGTCGAAATCGACTGCGTAGCGTATAGGCCGAAGGACCAGTAGCGCAAACGACGGAGGGCGGGATGGACATTTTCTCGACATTGCAGGAAGAGAAGGCCAAGCTTTCGCCCTCGGAAAACCGCATCGCGGATATCCTTCTCAATGACTTCGAGTTTGCCGTCAACGCCTCGATCATCGAGCTTGCTGAAAAGGCCGACGTGTCGCCGCCGACGGTCACGCGCTTCTGCCGGCGATTAGGCTGCGAGAGCTTTTCCGATTTTAAGGTCCAGCTCGCAAGGACAGCCTATGTCGGTATGCGTTACCTGAAGCCGGAGCCCAAAAGCACCAACCCGGGTGATGTCGCGCAGGACATCATCACCAAGGCACAGAACGCACTTTTCCTGCTTCATCGTTCGCTGGACATTGCTGCAATCGAACTGGCTGCTGAACGGCTTTCGCGCGCCGACATGATTTATGCCTTCGGCTCCGGCGGCAACTCGTCAATGATTGCCAGCGAATTGCAAAACCGCCTGTTTCGCTTCGGCTTGCATGTGACGGCCAGCTCCGACCATGGCATGCAATTGATGATGGCGGCCGCCGCCAAGTCGACCGACGTGTTGATCGGGTCGTCCTTCACCGGGCGAAACACCGAGCTCGTACGCGCTTTCGCGCTTGCGCGCGAGTCCAAGGTGACGACGATCGCGCTCACCCAGAGTAATAGCCCGGTCGCGCAAGTAGCTGAAATTGTTGTTCCTATCGACCTGCAGGAAGGGAGCAATATATTCCGGCCCACCTCGACGCGGATCGCCTATCTGGCTGTCGTCGATATTCTCGCCAGCCTCGTTGCTTACGCGATCCAACCAAAGGCCGCGGTGGCCCTGCGTCGCATCAAGCAACAGCTCGTTGCCCACCGCGATGGCGACGACCGGCAACTGCTCGGGGACTAACAATTCCATGCCAAAAAGGGATGCAAAATGACACAGACGGTAGCGATCGTAACCGGTGCTGCGGGCGATATTGGACGGGCTATTGCTGAGCGGCTTGCGGAAGATCACGATGTCATCCTGATGGTCGACATCGACGTTGCTGCCGCCGAGAAGGCCGCCCGCGCTCTGGGGCCAGTCGAGCGGTTTGCCGTGCACGGCTGCGACGTGACCAGCGAAGCAAGCGTCGCAGAAATGGCAAAGCAGGCTGCCTCGTTTGGTTTGGTTCGCACGTTGGTCAACAATGCAGGGGCCGCACGCGCCGTCAGCCTCCACGATACCACCCCCGAGATTTGGAGGATGGACAATGCGCTTAATCTTGAGGCTGCCTTCTTGTGCTTCCGCGCCGTCGAAGGTCTGCTCGAGGCGTCGAAGGGCTCGGTTATCAACATCGCATCCGTCAACGGCATGAACGTCTTTGGCCATCCCGCCTATAGCGCAGCGAAGGCGGGACTGCTGCATTTCACCAAGTTGGTGGCGGTAGAATACGGAAAGCTCGGTATCCGTTCGAACGCGGTTGCGCCCGGCACCGTACGTACGCGGGCATGGGAGGCGCGTGCAGCCACCAACCCCAACGTCTTCGAAGAGGCTCGCCGCTGGTACCCGCTCCAGCGGGTCGTCGACCCTGGCGATGTCGCCAACGCCGTGGCGTTTCTTGCCGGACCGCAGGCTGCCGCGATTACCGGCGTCTGCTTGCCGGTGGATTGCGGGCTGACTGCCGGTCAGGCTGAGATTGCAAGGACATTCTCGCAGTCCGAGCACTATTGAAAGACATTGAGAGAGGAACCGATATGACTTTGGCGCCTTTTCGCCTGGAGAGTTCGTGGCAGCCGGATGGCGGCTCGAACGGCCGCTTTACCTTTTCCCTCTTCAATCTCTCCGAGGTCGCGCTTTCTGGCTTCACGCTGGTCTATACCTCGCTGACGCGCGTCATCGATGCGAAGGCCTGTGGGAACGCAACCTTTCTGCGTCGCAACGCCAATTTCCATGAGTTTGCTCCGCCATCGGGATTTTCGCTCGCGCCCGGCAGCAGCTGGACTTTCACCGTCAGCGGCCTGCACCGGCCGGCTCGCCATTGCACCGATGGTGCAAAGTCCGCCTATGTGACGCTTGAGGATGGCAAGCACATCACGGTTGCCGTTTCCGATTTGCTCCTTGAAGGACGCGTGAACGAGCCGCCGCCGGTCCTTCTTCCTGAAGGCAAGCTTTCATTGCCGTTCTCATTGCAGCCCTGGCCGGCGGAAGTCGACGCCGAGCCAGGCGAGGATTTCCCCGTCGTTCTTTATCCCGCGGAAGGATCGTCCACAGACGATGTGCGGGCAGTCTCGACGGTGCTTTCCCTTTGCCATCGTCTGTTCGAGAGTGATCATGCGCCGTTCAATCTCGCTGCCTCGCCGCAGGGACGGCCCTTGCAGTTTCTGCTCGATACGACGATGGCCCCTGAAGGCTACAAGCTCGGCTTCTCGGCCGCGCAGATCACATTGTCATTTGCCGATGCCGCTGGGCGTCAATATGGGCTGACGTCGCTTGCGCAGCTCCTGCATGGGGCTCGCAGCCGACCGCAAACGTTTCGCTTTCCGATCTCCGGCGCGATTTCGGACAGGCCGCGGTATGGCTGGCGCGGCTGCCATCTCGACGTTTCGCGTCAGTTCTATCCGACAGCCGACATCAAGCGGCTGATCGACATCCTCGCGTGGCTGAAGCTCAATATCTTCCATTGGCATCTGACCGACGACGAGGCATGGCGGCTGGAAATCAAGGCCTATCCCGAACTCACGACGATAGGCGTCCTTCGCGGTCCGGACGAGCCACTCCTGCCGCAACTCGGCAACGCTGCCGAGCCTGTCGGCGGCTTTTACTCCCAGGATGATGTGCGCGACATCGTTGGCCATGCTGCAAAATTGCATGTGGAGATCATCCCCGAGATTGATATCCCCGGTCATAGCACCGCGACGTTGACGGCACTGCCCCATCTGACCGACGGCCAGGAGGCGCCGGACAGCTACCATTCCGTACAGGGATATCCGAACAATGCGCTCAATCCCGCGGTGCCACTGACCTACGAATTTCTCGAAAAAGTGCTCGACGAGATGGTCGAGCTGTTTCCCTCCGCCTACCTCCACATCGGCGGTGACGAGGTGGCGAACGGTTCGTGGCTTGCCTCTCCGCTTGCCAAGGCATTGATGGAGAAGGAGGCGATCTCAGGCACGTTCGCACTGCAATCCCATTTCCTCAAGCGTGTGAAGGACATGCTGACGGCGCGCGGCCGTAAGCTCGCCGGTTGGAACGAAGTGGCGCATGGTGGCGGTGTTGCTGCCAAGGACACGCTGCTGATGGCCTGGGAGAACCCGCAGGTCGGCATCGATCTGGCCAAAGAAGGCTACGAGGTCGTCATGACTCCCGGCCAGGCCTATTATCTCGACATGGTTCAGGCGGAGGCGTTTCAGGAGCCCGGCGCAAGTTGGGCCGGAACCGTGCCGCCGGCACATACCTACGCCTATGAAGCCGAGGGCGACTTTCCGGAGGAATTGAAGGACAAGATGAAGGGCGTCCAGGCTTGCATCTGGTCGGAGCACTTCCTGTCGCGCGGCTACTTCAACCGGCTTGTCTTCCCACGCCTGCCGGCGATTGCCGAAGCGGCATGGACGCCACGGGCGATGAAGGACTGGCATCGCTTCGCTGCGATCGTGCCGCTGAGCCCGAAATTGTGAGGCCGAGAATGCGGATTGCAGTGGGCGGAATTCACACGGAATGCAGCACCTATTCGCCGGTGCTGATGACAGTCGAGGACTTTCGCGTCCTGCGCGGCGGGGATCTCCTGGCTTCGGACTACTTCGGGTTTTTGAAAGCCGATGGGGTTGAGCACCGACCGCTCTTGCATGCGCGCGCAGTGCCCGGAGGGCCGATCTGCAGGGTGGCGTACGAGGCATTCAAAACCGAGTTTCGTGACCGGTTGAAAGCTGCCTTGCCGCTCGAAGGCCTCTACCTTGCTATGCACGGCGCGATGAATGTCGAGGGAATGGACGACGCTGAGGGCGACTGGATTGCCGCTGCCCGCTCTGTCGTCGGTCCTGATTGCGTGATCGCAGCGAGTTATGATTTGCACGGCAATGTCAGTCAAAGGATCGTCGACCAGCTCGATATATTCGCGGCCTACCGGACCGCGCCGCACATCGACGTGCGCGAAACGATGGTGCGTGCATGGTCGCTGCTGGTGGATGCCTTAAGATCGGGCACGCGGCCAGGTGTCGCCTGGGCCCCGGTGCCGGTTCTCTGGCCCGGCGAGCGAACGTCAACCGAAGACGAGCCAGCAAAAAGCCTCTACAAAGCACTGCCTAAGATCGATCAGCGCGAGGGCATCCTCGATGCCAATTTGATGATCGGCTATGTGTGGGCGGATGAACCTCGGGCGACCGCCTGCGCCGTCGTCACAGCGACGGACAAGCAAGCGGCCGTCGCAGCCGCGGAAGAGATCGCACGATCCTATTGGAATGCGCGCGACCACTTTGTCTTTGGTCCTGCTACCGGTCCGCTCGATGCCATGCTCGACATTGCGGTGAATGCCTCGACAGCACCTGTCATCCTGGCAGATTCCGGCGACAACCCGACAGGTGGCGGCGTTGGCGACCGGGCCGACGTGCTGAAAGCACTGCTGGCACGTGGATTTGAAGGAGCGCTGGTTGCTGGTATCACCGATCCTCCGGCCGTCGCGGCATGCTTTGCAGCCGGCAAGGGTGCAAGGATCGGACTGCGCATCGGCGCAGCCCTCGACGCGTCGAGCTCGCCTGTCAGCATCGAAGCGGAAGTCCTTTTTCTCGATGACCCGGGCCCGGCCGCCGAGCGTCAGGCGGTCATAAGCACCGCGGGCATTGCCGTGGTGCTCGCGGCACGGCGGCGTCCTTATCACAATATCGCCGATTTCGAGGGGCTCGGGCTCGATCCGAAGTCCGTGCGGGTGCTTGTGGTCAAGTCCGGTTATCTTTCCCCGGAACTGGCGCTAATCGCCAATCCGAACCTGATGGCATTGACTGGGGGCGTCGTGAACCAGGACATCGAAGGCTTGGTAAGTAACCGACGCGCTCGACCGACCTTCCCGTTCGATCGCAACTTCGAATACGAACCACATGTGCGCCTATCGGCGCGCTGGCAAGACTGATCCCTCCCTCAAAAGGTTCCGGCCTCACGCCAAACCTGCAAAAGCGCCTTCATCCGCAATGCCAGGTGAGCTGTCACCGCACGATACATGTCATGAGCCGTCTCCTCCGCGATGTTTTCCGCGACCCGACTATCCGGGTCAGCATGCTTGCCATCTTTGCCTTTGGCTTTGCCGGAGCGGCGACCTCGCCGTACCAATCGGTTATTGGCATTCGCGAATTAGGTCTGAGCAACACCCTCTACTCGGCGCTGATATTTGCCGCCGCAGCCGTCAACGTCACCGTGAGCATTCTGCTTGGCAATCTCGCGGACCGACTTGGCGAGTATCGGTCGCTGATGGTGACGGTCGCCGTCTTCGGTATCTTCGGCTACGGCGCGGTCTACCTGTTTCCCGCGCAGGCAACGTTCACATTCAGTGCCCTGTTGCTGCTGCCGATCTACAACGCCCTCAATTCCCTGCTCTTCGCCAATGTACGCGCCACTACCAACGGGATGCCACGCGGCGACGTGGCAACGGTGAACTCAGGTGTGCGCGCGATGATCTCGCTCTCGTGGGTCCTCGTGCCGGGCCTTGTCGGAATACTTCTGTCGCGATCGACAAGCATGCTGCCGGCCTATCTCTTTGCGAGCCTCGCCTGCATGGTGTGTCTTGGGCTGATCGCAGCCTTCCTGCCGCGCCAGAGCGGCACGGACAACGCGGCCACCCACCATCTTTCCTATCTTGCCGCGCTTGCACAAGTCATCTCGCCACGTGTCTTCATTCGTGTGATCGCGGTGTCGCTGATCAGCAGCACTCTTCATGTTAACGGCGCCATCCTGCCGCTGATCGTTACCGGACCCGCGCATGGGACCGTTGGCGATGTCGGGATCCTGGTCGGCATCGTCGCCTTCCTCGAAGTCGTCTTTATCGTTGTCTGGGGGCGTGCCCAACGGATCATGAACCACGTCACGGCGCTGGCGATCGGCACGATCATCTACGTCGTCTACCTCGTAGTACTCGGCCTTGCGTCCGCGCCATGGCATGTTTATGCGTTGACGCCTATCAGTGGAATCGGCGCCGCAGCGCTCATCAGCATCCCAATCACCTATCTGCAGGATCTGATTGCTGAGCGGCCCGGTCTCGGCAGTGCGCTGATATCCGTCAACATTTTCCTGAGTGCGGGGCTGAGCGCGCTTGTCTTTGCGATAGGCACCGGCGTCGGCGGCTATTGCGGAACGGCAATCATCGGTGCTGTGGCCGGCCTCTCAGGCCTTTTTCTGCTGCTCTTCTTCGATGGAACCAAACGACGGCGCTGAGACGGTCAATGTTCTGACCGCCAGCCACGTCACCAAAAATGCCCGCCGCGAGACCGGCGGCGGGCATCTGCTCTCAGGCTCGGGAAAGAGTATGAGCCTCAGATGTTGGCGAGCAGCTCGTTGATACGATGTTCCATATCGGAAAGGGCTGCGTCGATCTCCTTTTGACCGGTGATGGCTGCGCTCATTTCCTGGCCGATGATGTCCTGGATCGCGAACTGGCGCTGGACGGTGGACGGAAGCGGCGTGCCGAGCGTGGCGATCGCCGAAATCGTGTCGCGATGCGGCAAGGCCTTGAACTGATCAGAATTCAACACCGCCTTGACGGCCGGCAAATGCCCGGTGCGTGACCAGTCGAAATCGTTGTCATGGAAGAACTTCAAGAACTTCCCGATGGCAGCGGTCTGTTCCTCGGATCGGTCCTTTTGCGAGACGGCCCAGCTGTGGCCGTCGGCGTATTGCGCCTTCTTGCCGGGGAAGAGTTGCGGATAGGGATAGACAGCATAGCCACCGGCGTTGAGCGCTGTGCCGGACTTTTCGGACGATGCCGTGTAGTCACCGATGACCCAGGTCCCGTTCAGGTGAACACCGCCTTCGCCTGCAAGGAAGGCGTTGATGCCGGCGGCGTAGTCCAGATCCTTGGTCGTGTAGCCGTTGTCGTAGACCGCCTTGTACATCTCGAGGACCTTCTTGGCCTCGGGCGTATTGATCTTGACCTGCTTCGGATCGGCAAAGAAGTCTGAATTCTGCTGGAACAGGTAGGTGTAGAGGTTGCGCGTATAAAGCGCGACTTCATTGGCGAGATTCTGGACGAAGTAAGGCTTGCCGGTCTTTTCCTTGAATTGCTTGGCCTGCGCCAAGAGCTCGTCGACGCTCGTCGGCAGCTTCGGCGTGCCGTCGGCATTGACGAGATCGGCCTTTTTGAAGAGGTCCATGTTGATGTGATACAGCATGGTCCAGTTGTCGATCGGCAGACCGTAGATCTTGCCGTCCTTGGTCACGCCATTCAAGCTGGCGTCGGTAAAGTCAGTGGCTGCAACACCGACCGACTTCAACACGTCGTCGAGCGGCATCAGCAGGCCCTTGGACTGATAATCGGCGAGCACCGATTGGTGGACGGTGACAATGTCAGGCGGATCGCCGGCGGCGAACTGTGCGGTGAGCTGATCGTAGCCTGGCCATTCGACGGTCGTCACCGTCACATGCACATCCGGATTGTCTGCGTTGAACTTGTTGATGAGCGAGGTGATGATGCCGCATTCGCCAACGGCCTTGCTGACGTCGGTGTTGGTACCGAAATCGGCGTCGCAAGCCCCGAAGAAGCGCTGCACAGTTAATTCGGTGGCAGCATAAGCGGGGTTTGCGCCGGCGAGCGCGATCACCGAGGCCGCCGCCAGCATGTATTTTCTCAAAGTATGCGTCATTTCCATCTCCTCCTGATTGGATCTGCAACCCTTGGTCAAGCCCCCTCCCCGGGAGCCGGTTCTGCGTCAGCGCACGGCCGCGCCAGACACTGCCGTCACGATGTATTTCTGGAAGAACAGGTAGAAAATGAGGATCGGGGCGCCGGCGAAGACCGCTTGCGACATCAGAAAGCCGAGACCTTCGGACTGCGCAAAATTGGTCTGCGTGGAGGCGATCCCGATCGTCAGCGTATACATTTCCTTCTTGGTGCCGGAGATCAGCGGCCAGAGATAATCGTTCCAGGCACCAAGGAAGGTGAAGATGCCGAGCGTTGCCTGCGCGGGAACCGTCAACGGCAGCAGCACCTTCCAGAAGATCTTGAAACGGCTGGCGTTGTCCAGCAGTGCTGCCTCGTCGAGTTCCTTTGGAATGGCTCGGAAATACTGCGTCATCAGGAACACGCCGAAGGGTGCCGACAATCCAGGCAGGATCAGACCGTGATAGGTGTTGTGAAACTTCAGCCAGGAGAAAATCTGATGACGAGCGATGAGCACCGCCTGCTCAGGGACCGCAAGTCCGAGCAACACGATGATGAAGAGCGTGTTGCGGAAGGGAAAGTTCAGACGTGCGAAGCCGTAGCCTGCAAGCGACGAGAGGCTCAGCGTGAAGATCGTCAAGCCGCCGGCAACGATGATGCTGTTCAATATCCAGCGGAACACCGACGATGTTGCCAGGATATTGATATAATTGTTGATCGTGTAAGGCGCATGGAAGACGGAGTTCATGTCCGCCATCAGTTCCTTGTTGTCCTTGAGGGACAGTCCGATCACCCACAGCACCGGCGCCATCATGATCAGGGCGCAGACAAGTGCCAGGAGAAGAATCACGCGATCACCGGCCGAGCGGCCGACCATGTTTCCACCGGATAAAGCGCTCATCCTTCTTCTCCTTTGCGTCGCGAGATGAAGTACTGCGCCATCGCAGCAATCAGGATCAGTACGAAGAGGATTTCAGAAGCGGCGGCACCGAGACCGAGGTCCCACTGCCTGAACGCAGCTTCATAGATGTAAAGCACGATAGGCTTCGACACGTTGTTCGGGCCACCGAGCGTCATCAGCTTTGCCTGACCAAAGAGCTGGAACTGCAGCACGACCTGGATGATCAGCACGAGCACGAAAGTCCGCCGGATCGAAGGGAGCGTGATGTACCAGAGCGTTCGCCAGCGGCTGGCATTGTCGAGGGCCGCTGCTTCATAGATTTCTGCCGGTACCTGCTGCAGTGCCGAGAGAAAGAGCATCATTGGCAGGCCGATGCACCACCAAACGGTGGCAATCGCTATGCCGATCATGGCGAGGTTCGGGTCGGAGAGAAAGGCCGGCGCAGGCACGCCGAACCAGCCGTAGATGGTGGCAAGCAGGCCGAAGTTGCCGATGAAGACGATGCGCCATATCAGCGTGACGATTGTCACGGACAGGACGGAGGACGAGAAATAGACGGCGCGCAGCGCAGCTGCCATTTTCGTCTTTCGGTTCAGGGCGAGCGCCAAAAGCAGACCGAAGATAGCAAGCGTCGGCACTGTCAGAAGCACGAAGTAGAAGGTATTGCCGACGGCCTGGATGAAGACCTTGTCTCTGAAGAGCCGGATGTAATTATCGAGCCCGACGAAGCGGCCGACGCCGAAGGCATCAGCCTTGTGAAGGCTGAGCCAGATGCCCCAGAACAGCGGCACGACAAGCAAGGTCACGAAAAAGAAGAGGTAGGGCGCGACGAAGAGTGCGTTTCGCCAGAGTGGCGCATTGATGTTCTGCACTTTCTGCCGGGCCGTGATGGAAGCGGCAGACCGGGCGGAGGAAAGTGTGGCCTCAGCCATGAGCGGCCTCCTCAGCGTGCCAGGCGTGACCGGCATCATCAAAGAGATGCGTGCGACTTCCATCGAGCACCAGTGCCACCTCGTCGCCGATCGTGACGCGACTGTTGCCGATGTCCTCGGCAACGACGACGCTGCCATCCTTGAGACGGGTATAGAGAAGCGTCCGGTCGCCAAGCCGTTCCAGGACATCCACCTTCCCCGTCGTCGTTGCTGCAACGCCATTGGCGAGCTTGACGGCCTCGGCACGGATGCCGAGCGAATGTTCGCCGGCCTTGAGCCCACCTGAACGGATCGCTGTCTGCAATTGCGAGCCATCAGGAAGCTTGGCACGCAGGAAACCATTTTCTTCCGCGAGGCCGACGGACAGGAAGTTCATGGTCGGGGACCCGACAAAGGTGGCGACGAAACGGCTTGCCGGGCGTGAATAGATCTCCATCGGCGTTCCGATCTGCTCGACCTTCCGATTGTTCATCACGACGATGCGATCGGCCAACGTCATTGCCTCGATCTGGTCGTGCGTGACAAAGATCATTGTCGATCTGACCCGATGGCGCAGCTGTGCGAGCTCGACGCGGGTACGAACGCGTAACGCAGCATCGAGGTTCGATAACGGCTCGTCGAAGAGGAAGGCCTTTGGTTCCTTGACGATCGCGCGGCCAATGGCGACACGCTGACGCTGACCGCCGGAAAGTTGGCCCGGCTTGCGCTCCAGGAGATGGCCAATTTCGAGCATGCGAGCCGCTTCTGCAATGCGTGCGGAGATCGCCTCGGCCGAAACGTTGATGTTGCGCAATCCGAAGGCCATGTTGTCGGCCACCGTCATATGCGGATAGAGCGCATAGGACTGGAACACCATGGCGATGTCGCGCTGGCCGGGTGGCAGTGTATCGATGCGCTCGCCATTGATTGAGATCGTCCCGCCGTCCACGCTTTCAAGGCCCGCGATCATGCGAAGAAGCGTAGACTTGCCGCAGCCGGAAGGGCCAAGGAAAACCATGAATTCGTTCGCCTTGATTGACAACGACAAGCGGTCCAAGACCGTCATCGAGCCATAGCGCTTGGTGACATTCTGGATTTCGATATTGGCGGTCATCCCACGGCTCCTGAATTGCAGCCGGAACCCGAAATGCCGATATGAAGACGCGGATGGCATGCTGCCACCGAGAGAGCGTCCGCGACGACAGACGGGCCTCCCTCAGTCAGTGATAGTGCCAAAACAGAAGCGCTCGCTCCCATCTTTTCCTCCCAGTGGCACGTCAAGACCGGTGTGCTGACGTTAAATCATACAATTGCTTTGTCAACATATCGTTTGATATGTATCAGGAAACAGGATGTATATTACACTTGCAGGCGGATCATCCGGTAGGAGAGCGGCGCGATCTTTGCGCTGAGCTTGCCGTCGACGATGCTTGAGCCGGTCACGGCCTTGGGCACGACATTGTCGGGTTTGTCGGCGGTGTTGGTGATGTTGAGATCGCTATGGGCGACGACCCTGTCGTCGATCACCCGCAAAACACCGAATTCGAGCAGGCTGGCGTCGAGATCGAGCGTCTCCGTTCCGTGGCGGTTGACGATGAAGAAGGTTACCGTCTTCTTGTCCGCATCATGCACGGCTGAGACGTCGAGATAGGGAACATCGCCCAGACCGTCGACCTTGTAGGCCGGGCTGTCGACCATCAGCTTGAGCGCCGTTCCGCGTCCGTAGACGGAGGCGAAATAGTACGGGTAGAAGATCGTCTGGCGCCATGCCGGACCACCCGGAATGGTCATGATCGGGGCGATTACGTTGATGAGCTGCGCCAGGCAGGCAATCTTGACGACATCCGCACGGTTGATGAAGGTGTTGAGAATGCAGCCGACCTGCAGCACGTCCTCGAAGTTATAGTCATCCTCCAGGAGGGCGGGTGCGTGTGGCCAACCATTTGCGCCGGCAAGTGTTGCCTTGTCGCGCTCCTTGGAGTGGTACCAGACATTCCATTCGTCGAAGGAGATGTATACGGTCTTGGAGGAGCGCTTCTTCGCCTTGACGTAGTCGATTACGCCGGCGACCGTGCCGATGTAATTGTCGAGCTCGATACTACGAGCGAGATAGTTGGCCGTGTTTTTGGCACGGTTCTCGAAATACATATGCAGCGAGATGTAGTCGACCTCATTGTAGGTGTGGTCGAGCACGGTTGCTTCCCATTCCGGATAGGTCGGCATATGTGCGTTCGACGACCCGCAGACGACGAGTTCGAGCGAGCTGTCGAAGGCGCGCATGGCCTTGGCAGTCTCATGCGCTAGCCGGCCATACTCGTCCGCCGTCTTGTGGCCGATCTGCCAAGGGCCGTCCATCTCGTTGCCGAGGCACCAGAGTTTGACGTCCCAGGGCTCGCTGCGGCCATTGGCAATGCGCTTGTCGCTCCACTCGCTGCCACCAGAATGATTGACATATTCGAGGAAGTTGCGCGCCTCATCGAGGCCGCGCGAGCCGAGGTTGACGGCAAGCATCATCTCGGTGTTGGCCGACGTGCACCAATCGGCAAACTCGTGGATGCCGACCTGATTGCTCTCGCAGGTGTGCCAAGCAAGATCGAGGCGCGTCGGGCGGCTTTCCTTGGGGCCAATGCCGTCTTCCCAATTGTAGGCAGACACGAAATTGCCACCGGGGTAGCGCACGATCGGAACATTCAGTTCCTTGACGAGCTCGATGACATCCCTGCGCATGCCGTTCTCGTCGGCGGTCGCATGACCAGGCTCGTAGATGCCGGTATAAACGGCACGACCGAGGTGCTCGATGAATGAGCCATACAGGCGCGGATCGATGTCAGAGATCGTGTATTTACTGTGTGCTGTAACCGCAGCCTTCATGTTGCCCTCCACTGTATCGTCTTTTGTGATTTATATCACAATTTGAGATCAATAAAGCGGAACCCCGAGGCGCGGTCAAGCGTAAAATTCAGAAAATCGGATAGACTCATCTGGTCTTCAGGCGCAGCAGAATGTCCTGATCGTAGTTTCCGAAGCCTCGGCCAAAGATGTTGATGCCACCGGGATGTTTGGCGTCGTCGCGCACACCGATACGCAGACGGACTGAATGGTGTTCGTCCAGCTTCAGATCGGCGAGGGTTACATCGGAAATGCGCAATCCATCGACGAAAGCGCCATCGTCATTGATGCGGAAGTTCTTCAGTTTGCCGTACTGCGAGCCCTTCAGCTTCCACCAATCTGGCGTGAAAACCCCACGTTTGTCGCCAAAATCACCCGGAGACGTCCAGGTTCCGATATCGGCACCGTTGACCGCGAGGGTGATGTCGGAGGGCCAGTCGGCGCTGGTGCCAGGAACCTCTGAACTCAATTCCATCACGAACTCAATCTCGCGGATGCTGGTGTTCGTCAGTCGGGCGTTGTTGGGAAACTGATACTCGACATAGCCTCGCGTGAACCAAATGAGCCCGGCTTTCATCCGGTCCGGATCAAGGAAGGTATTGGGAACGTCGAGTAGCCCGATGATGCCATCGGCTGAACAGAGCCCGCAAGGCGCCGTCACTTCAAAGCTCGTATAGAGCCCAAGCGGCATCGACACCTCGATCGCGTCCGGCTTGGTTTCCTTGATTTCATTCTTGAAGACGACGAGAATCTCATCGTAAACGCTACGGCAGACCTTCTGGTTGCCCTTGCGCGCTTTTTGGGTTTCCGTCTGGATCAGCCCGGCCTCTTCGAGCATCTGCACGTTGGTCGACACGCTGGATTGCGGCAGGTCAAGTAGATCAGCAATTTCGTTGACGTTCATCGCCCCCCTCTCGTGCAGGAGCTTCAAGACGGCGATGCGAGCCGGAGATGCGAGCCCTTTGAGGATAGGCATCCCCTCTTCTGGCTCGACGACAAGAAAGTTACGGCTCATGGGACTCCGATCTACGACAACGCAATCGCTGTTTTATATCAGAAAATGTGATGTTATCAATTGGACGATCGCGATAGATTGATGACAAGCAACAACAGGCGTGTTCTGCAGGAAAACGCAACAGGGCGGGCGTCCAGGCAACGCTATTTGCCTGGGCTGTCTTGCGTCAGCCCAGGACATGAAGCGGCTAAAATACGCAAAGCGTCTTGCCGCGAGCTGCCGTATGAGGCGTGACGGGCGCGTCCACTGCGCAGGCAAGTTACGCGGATCAGGACGGGGCGGCCATTGAACGGTTACCTGAAATCTCCGGGCGATGCGGCGATGTCTGCGATGGAGCCGAAGAGCACGAACGGATCGTCCTTCGAAGGCGTGAAACCCCGCCGCCGCCAAAATTCAGCGGCCTCATCGTCGACGGCGTTGACCATCAAGGCCCGTCCGCCGATCAGTGCGGCAGCCTGAATGCAACGCTGGAGGGTGTGCTTGACCAGACCCGGGCCAATGCCGCACCCCGCCCATTCCGTGTCGGTAAAAAGTTGACCGAGAAGCAGGCAGGCAACCGGATCGGGTGGTTGGCCGGTGCGAATTGAGCGCGGCGAGATAGAGGCAACCACAGCTGTCGGGGCAAGGGCATTGTATCCGACCACCCGCCCGGCTTCGCCGACGACGAGAACGGCCGTGAAGCCCTTTTGCTGATTGGAGAGCGCGCGGGTCTTCAACTAGCGATCGAGCGTGGGTTTTCCGCAGGAGAAGTTAGAAACGTCATGCGTGGTGGTAAGCGGTTCGGGAGCCGATAGCAGGCGCGGGCCGCTTGGCAAGCTCCGCCATCTCGGGAACTGGAGCTGCCGGACGGGATAGGACTAGCCGCTAACCACCTGAAGGGCCTTGTCCGAGTGGAATCGTGCTGTTCCTTTGCCGCTGGATTTGGCCAGGTAGAGCGCTTGATCGGCCTTCTGTAACAAATCGGCGCTTTCTCGTCCGTCAGTGGGCGAGATTGCGATACCGATGCTGACACCGATTTCGACGACAGTGTCCGCCACCCTATAGGGGGATCGCAAAGTCTCGATGATCCTGCTTGCACGTGTTCGCAACTCGTCACGGGTTGTCAGCCCCGGCATCACCACCACAAATTCATCGCCGCCGAGACGGGCCGCGGTATCCTGCTCGCGAAGGAGCGATCGCAACCGCTCCGCGACCTGACAGAGAAGCTCATCGCCGGCCGCATGGCCGTGCCCGTCATTGACCGCTTTGAAGCCATCCAGATCAAGATACATGAGGGCTACGCCCGGCTGGCGGCTTTTGAGATGCCCAACGAGGCGATCCAGGCGATCAAGCAGCAGCACGCGATTGGGCAAGCCCGTAAGTGCGTCACGCATGGCGCGCGCCTCGCTGTTGCGGATCAGCCGTGCGGCATCTCCCGCATAGCGAAGTACGAATATCGACAGAGCCACGAAGGCGCATAAGGTGATGACAAGAATTGGTCCGGCCGTTTGCAAAAGCGCATCACCGGGACGCACAGGATCCCAGGCCAGATAGCGGGCCGTCGCCTTTATCTCGTCGGAAAAGCGGATTCGCGCACGAGGGTCTACACTCTCGTCATCGATATCGACGAGTCTCAGATTGGGCAGCAGATAGGTATTTCCAAGGTCGGCCAGGCGGGCTCCGGTCAAGACGTCCACAAACACAACCAGATAGCCCGTATCCTGAGGCCGTGTCTTATCATCGAAAGGACGCAAGGGCGCTACCGCCACCATAGCGAGTTCATTTCCAGCGCTGACCAGGCCAAACGTCGCGCTGACGTGATCGCCGGCGCGATTGCGCGCAACAATCTCGTTGAAGCCGTTCGATAATAGAGACCGGGCATCCACCGCCCCACCTTTTCCATCGACATAAGAATAAACGGTGCGATTTTCTGGATCCAGCACGAACGACATTGCTAAGCCGTAGCTATCCTCGCCGGCGTGGCCGATATTGCCGTCGATCCAGGCAAAATCGAAGTTATCGACGATTGCAACGACGGCTTCATCCCAATGGCCATAATCTGACGCTCCCTTGGCAAGCGCCTTGCCGTGAACGTCAATTGCGGCACGCGCCAATCGTGCCTGTTCACTGATCGCGGTCTTCGTCTGATAGTTTGCGAGCCAGATCAAACCGCCAGCCGAACCAACGAGAAGCAGTGCGGTCAGCAGCGCAAGTGGCAGAATGACCTTGAAGAAGAATTGCCGGGTGTCATCGATTTGTCTGGGCATTTTTCTCAACGAACAGCGTCTTGCGCGGAAGGGTGCCGAGCAATCCAAATACCCGGCGCTCTTGGCGTGTGTGACCACCCGCCATTTGCAGATGACCTATGCACGTCCTTAATTTAGAAGTCGTGAAGAAAGAGCCTCAGTTTCAATCTTTCCTGTGCCAATTTTTTACCTCGGCGAAGATCATCATCTCGGGTGGCCAGGCGCTCGGCTCGGCGGAAAAGTTCAGGCAGGTCATCTTGCCGGTTGCCGACAAGCTCGGAGCCGCGGTCGGCGCCTCGTGCGCTGCCGTCGATGCCGGTTACGCCCCGAACGACTGGCAGGTCGGCCAGACCGGCAAGGTCGTGGCGCCCGATCTCTACATCGCCTGCGGTATCTCCGGCGCCATCCAGCACCTCGCCGGCATGAAGGATTCGAAGGTCATCGTCCGACGGTACCGGTTTTCGTATGCGAGATGGTTCGATGTTGCTGCGTCGAGGTATTTACCCTTAATGACCATCAGGCGCAGGTTACGAGATAACCCACAGATCTTAGAGACAGTTTGAAAACGGGGCGGAAATGTGAGGCGGCCCGTGATTCAAGCTTCTGATGTGGAAAACAGCGAATTGGGCGTGGATGACTGTCGGTGTTGGGGTGCCTCAAACGTCCTTTGTTGGACGAGGCGACACCATTGAAACGACACCTTGGAGATTGGAAACATGGCGCTCAAGCGGATGGACAACGTAGGAATCGTCGTCGAAGACCTCGGCGGGACGATTGATTTCTTTCGCGAACTCGGCCTCGAGCTCGAAGGACGGTCCATGATCGAAGGAGAATGGGCCGGACGTGTCACTGGATTGGGGGATCAGCGTGTCGAGATTGCCATGATGCGCACACCGGACGGCCGCAGCCGGCTTGAGCTCTCCCGCTTCCTCACGCCGCCTGTCGTCGCAGATCACCGGAACGCCCCGGTCAACGCCCTAGGCTACCTCCGCGTCATGTTCGCCGTGGACGACATCGATGAGACGCTTGAACGGCTCCGCACGCGCGGCGCGCAGCTCGTAGGCGAAGTAGTCCAGTATAAAGACGCCTATCGGCTCTGCTACATCCGTGGCCCTGAAGGGCTTCTCATCGGACTCGCCCAAGAACTCAGCTCAGCGCAATAAGGCGTCTATTCCGCCCATTCCACATCGGCGGTAAAGGCAATGGTGAGCCAGCGATTGGCACTTTCGTCGCCGATTGCCGCACCGATTTCGTCGCGCAGGGCATCCCATTCCTCCACCGTCTTGGGCGGCAGGCCCTCGGGAACGATGAAATAGAGCTCAATCTGCGTCGCCCGGCCGACGCGAGCGACATAGGCGCGGTAGGACAGGAAACCAAGGCGGCGAACCGTCTGCGATGCAACGTCATCGACATGGTCCTTCAGATCGGCCGGCGCGATCAGCAGGATTTCCGTCAGTGCCTTCCAGACGGTGCCGATCGGAAGCGGGATCATCACCAGGCAGACGAGCGCCAGGACGACCGGATCGACATAACTGGCGACCCAGGCAGCGGGCGTCGGCTGGACGGCAAGGCCGACGAGAAACGCAATCAGCAACGCGAGCGCGATCCCGCCGGACATGATCCAGGCCGTGATATCGAGCGATATGAAATTCGATTGCAGGCGGCGGTTCAGCCTGATGCCCATTCCGGCCATGGCCACACAGACGAGCAATGTCGCCGCGCAATAGGCGATCGCGACACCGAAATGCAGTTCGTGACCGCCATTGAGGATATTGATGATCGCGTTGATCAGCGCATAGACCGCCACCGTCATGAGCAGGCAGCCGTTGAGCATGAGGACGATCGGCTCCAGATGCCAGAAGCCCATGGTGAAGCGGTTACGAATTCTGCCGGAGAGCGCATCGGTCTGCGCCGACTTGACGATGAGGCTCGAAACCCATAGCGCGAGCCCCGTCATTGCCGCGTCCGCTAGCGAATAGACGCCGTCGAAGGCGATGGAAAACGAGCCCGACAATATACCGAAGACGACACCGAGCGCGGCAACCACGACCGTGGCAGCGATCGAGACACGTAAAAAACCCTGCTCACTCCACATCCGCATTTCCCCCACGACGGCGCGGCACCGCGTTCATTCTATCGTTTCCGGACCAATGGTGAAGACGCCTTCGCCAACCACGCATTGACCCCTTATTGCGGCACTTGACCTTAAGGGGGAACAGAGGCAACGGCGGTCCTACGCAGCCCTGGCGCCCGCGAGCGGGCCCACCGTCGCCGAATACCAAAAGCCTCGGACCCGTCGCCTGTTGGGTTGTGCGTTGACCGACGCGCCGCCCTCATGCAGTCTTGCCTTATGGTCAAGGGTGTCCTTCTTGACGTTTCCGGCGTGCTGCTCGACGGCGACACGGTTTTGCCGGGAGCAGCAGAATGTATCGTAAACCTTGAATCGGCCGGCCTTCCTGTCCGGTTCGTGACCAATACGACGCGGCAATCCAAACGCCAACTTGCTCAACATCTCCGATCTCACGGCATCGAGGTTGAGCTGCACGGACTGTTCGCCCCCGCTGCGGCGGCCTGTGCTTGGCTGAGAAAGAACGGATACGCGCCGCATCTGCTGGTTCATCCGGACCTTGAAGAAGATTTCGCCGAGTGCCACGCCTCGGGTCCTTGCGCCGTCGTCATCGGTGATGCGGCACAAGCCTTTGCCTATGACAACCTGAACGCGGCCTTCCGCAAACTGCAGAAGGGTGCGCCGTTCCTGGCATTGGCCCGCAATCGCAGCTTCAAGGATCGCGACGGACTTTTGAGTCTGGACGCGGGCCCCTTCGTCGAGGCGCTCGAATATGCCGCTGGCACCAAAGCCATTCTATTCGGCAAGCCGTCTCGAGAGTTCTTCACCGCAGCGGTGGAAAGCATGGGCTGTCACGCGGGCGATGTCGCCATGGTAGGCGACGACGTCGAAAGCGATGTCGCCGGAGCGCTTAAGGCGGGGATCGGTGCGGCTATCCTGGTTCGAACGGGGAAATACTGCGCCGGCGACGAGAGCCAGGTCGAACCACGACCGACGGCTGTCGTCGCAAGCATCGTGGAGGCCACTCAGCTCATCCTGAGAATGTCTGCCGACGGCGATTGACGTCAAGGGCGCATGCGGGCGCCGTCTGGTTTGACTTCGGTCGCTTGGACCGCGCGACTGAGCGCTCGAATGCCAGCCCAACAACGACAACAGCAAGCATAAGGCTGACAGGCGTTATTACGGCAGCGGTCCACATTATGGCCCCCGCGCGGTTACACTGTTGGGCCTCACCGCAGGGCTTTTCTTATGGAGTTTGAGCGACGTTCTGCGCAGGTGAGACGGTCCGCAATCGGTCCGTTGACGGATGAGCAAATCCCGTGTTCTGCCTGGGAAGCTTCGAGAAACTTGAGCTAAATCAACGAGGCGTTTCACTAAGACAGACGCTCGCCGCGTATAGCCGACAGGGGTCTTGAACCGCATGGCGCCCACCGGTTAGCCCTTGCACGCGCGCGTCTACAATATTAGATTTTCGTTATGTGTCGTTGGTAGGAAAAGGAGGAAAAAATGCCGACGCCAGACATCCTTTGGAATACTCCCATAAATGTTCGGCTTCAGAATGGCACCGAGAAGTCGTTCCAAAGTATCCACGATACCTTGGACTTCCTTGAAACCGAATGGCCCAAGGCATACGGTGCGTATCACGATGCAGCAGTAGCCAGCTGTCGAAATGCCCTCAGGCGACAAACTCCTCCCGCAGTAAGTAAAGAGCTCTTCCTCGCGGCATGCCTGGAAGCAGGCTTTGCGGTTCGAGGCGGTAACAGGCGAGCGAGCGGCCAACGCTTATCAGAAACCGCTCATCGACATTTCTGAATTCGACAACGCCGGAACAAATGACCGGCAACCGCATTTATCGGCCAGAGGCGCCTCGATCTTTCCTATGTCCCAACGCTTGCCCCGCTTTAAGCGGGGCGCCTTTGGCGATGGCAACAGAGATGTTCTTCATGGAGGATGTTGTGATGTCTCGCAAACAGTTCAGTCGCTACGATGAGCCCCTGGATTCCGACGACCTGCGCAAATGCCACGCAGTCCTGGATGAAATTTGCGGAGACTTCGGAATAGAGCTCGGCTCCGAGGAGGCAGATCGTATCGCCGCGATCACCATCGAGCTGTATCAGCAGGGCGTACGCGAAGTTGGCCAGTTGAAGCACATCGTTGATGCGGCGCGCGGCCTCGATCTCAGCCGAGATGGAACCAAGGCGTAGCTCACGCGTTTTGAGCTTCGCTCACGGCCTTCGGACGTGACCACTCAAGGAGCCCTGACTTTGCCCCGCCAACAAGCGGGGCTCTTTTCCAAACCGACATTCGCAAGTCGACCCCCACGTCCCGGACAATGAGCGTCGTCCTCAAAGCCCTGTCCCAGCCTTGTTGCGCGAAGGCGGCAAGCAAGGCTGGATTATGAGGAGGAGGTACGCAAATTCTCACTGTCGGCAAACGACAGTGAGAAGCACTGATAGGGGAATTGCCCATAACAATTGACGACAGCCAAGTCTGTATCCCCGACTGGATGTGCGTCCGCTCATCGACTTCGGCAATTGATAGATTGCCTTGCGGAGCGTGATGATTGAAGATCTCGAAGGGAGCGGCGGACAAACGCCTGCTGCGGCAACGATTGGCACCAAATGCGACAACGTGATGAACCCCTCACTTCGGAAGATCTGACCGTCTGCGATGAAGTGTTGAAGCGCATCACGGAAAAGCACGCGATCAACGATCACAACACCACAGTTCATCTGGCGTCGATCGTCATCGAGATCTACCGGCAAGGCGTACATGACCCGGAGCAGCTAGCTTTGCTCGCCGGAGCATCCTGCGAAGCGATGATTGAAATGAGGCAGCTTGGTCCTCGCTTAGATCCGGCACCACTCTAGGTGCGTCAATCCCCCAGCTTCCAGCGCCCCGCTCGTCGGCGGGGCTTCTTTTTTGAAAGCGAGCGGAAAAATGCTGTGCCGCCGGCACCTCCGATTGCCGGCGCTTTTTGCATCCTTTACACCAACCATCGCGAGGGCGCGCCAGTACGGGATTTTTCGAGCCGAAACCGTGGCTGCGCTAAATGCCTGGTTCGATGAAGTGGGCAAGGGGAAGTGCGCGAGCACCGCGGATTTGAAGCAGCTCTCAGCGACAGCTCAGCGGGAGCGGATCGTCTTCGGCATCAAGGGCAACGACTATCGCCTGGTGGTGTCAGTGTATTTCGCGAAAGGCATCGTCTGGATCATCCTGCGACAATCAGCAGGACGCCTCGATCGAGAACCGGGTTCCGCATCTGCCAAGACGCATCGGCCTTCGGGCCCGTGTCGAAGACGGTAGGTCCGGCGGCGGCCTGTGCTTCGCTACAGGGTCCTCACGCAGTTCGAAGCGCGCTGTGAGCCGATCAGGAGGGACCGCGAGATCGCCGAGGCGGAGGCCAATGCGCAGCGCTGCCCGCGCTACCACACCGGAAACGGATCTTCGAGTGTGGACCAGTCCCGCGGATCCGCACTGGCCAGACAGTCGTCCAACGCGACACGGACGCCTGTCTCGTCCATGCCCACACCGATGAACACGAGCTCCTGCCGACGATCGCCCCAGGCGCTGTCCCACTGGCTCTTCAGATGCTGACGAAACTGCGCATGGCTCGGCCAATCCTGCCAAGGAACGGCCGCCCACCAGAGCCCCATGGGTTCGCAGCGCCGCTGCGCGCCGGCAGCCGACATTAGACCCACATGACGCGGGCGCGTGGCAAGCCAGAAGTGGCCCTTGGCGCGAATTACGCCCGGCCAGGGCTCATCCAGGAACGCTCGAAACCGCATGGGATCGAAGGGGCGCCTTGTGCGGTACACGAAGCTCGACACCCCGTATTCCTCGGTCTCCGGGACATGGGCGCCTGGGCTGTACAGTTCCTTGTGCCACAACGGGTGCGCAGCCGCTTTTGCCTCATCGAAGAGGCCGGTATTGAGGACGGTCGCAAGGGGAACCTTGCCGAAATCCGTCTCCACCTGGCGCGCATCTGGATTGAGTGCAGCAACCACCTTGCGAACCTCGGCGCGAATTTCCTCGGTCGTATCGGAGATCTTGTTAATCACCACAACATCGGCAAATTCGATCTGATCGACCAAGAGGTCAATAAATGTCCGCCGATCCTGACTGTCACGCTCCAGGCCGCGGTCACGGAGAAGATCGGCGCTACTGTAGTCTGCTAAAAGGCTTGCGGCGTCGACGACGGTAATCACCGTGTCGAGTTTTGCAAAATCGGACAGAGAAACCCCGTTCTCGTCCCGGAAGGAAAAGGTTGCCGCGATGGGGCGTGGCTCCGCAATGCCGGTTGCCTCGATCAACAGGTAGTCGTATCGCCCTTCCGCGGCCAGCCGCCGCACTTCCGTCAGGAGGTCGTCGCGCAGGGTGCAGCATATGCAGCCATTGCTCAGCTCAACCAGTGTCTCCGTCGTATGCGACAGGTTGCAGCCGCCATCTCGAATGAGACTGGCATCTATGTTCACCTCGCTCATGTCGTTGACTATGACGGCGACCCGCAGGCCTTCGCGATTGGCCAGCACGTGGCTGAGAAGCGCCGTCTTGCCAGCCCCGAGAAAACCGGCGATCACCGTCACTGGTAGGGTTGTCCTGTTCATCGTCATCCCTTCAATACCGACCCTCGGAACGACGTTGCCGCGGCAAAAATCTGCTTTGGGTCAGTCGCATTGCAAAGCCCGCCCGCAATCTCGCCCGATGCCTCATGCGGCGAGCTGCGGCCGGAAAACCACATCGGCCCAGTAGTTCGCTGAATCGAAGGTGCTAGTCGGGAAGAGGCCCGCGGTGGCCGACCCGCCATAGGCATAGACGCCGTTGCCACCGGCGGCGGCGCTGGACAGGGCCGTCAGCGGGCCGCTGGTGACGCCGCTGGTGAAAAAGCCATC
>NZ_JAIQXS010000012.1:0-145641 GCF_020166565.1 Rhizobium sp. 3T7 | reverse complement strand
GCCGGGAGCCGAACGCCACTCTGTGACCGAAGCCACAAGCATCAGGGTCACGCATTGGAGAATGGTTCGAGAACCGAAGGACGCAAACAACTGTCCGGCGGAGGGAAGAGATTTAGCCGATCGGCGAGAACGCCGGTCAAATAACAACAGAACCCAAGGAAAAGCCCGCAAATGCTGGTGTTTTACCCCTTGTGTTCTTTCATTGGAGACAATCCATGACGAATATCAATGGAAGAATCGCGCTGGTCACCGGTGCATCGAGCGGCATCGGCGCCGCTACCGCTTTGAAGCTGGCCGAGGCGGGCGCCACGGTCGGGATTGCTGCCCGCCGCACCGACAAGCTCGAAAGCCTAAGGCGCGAGATCGTTACGAAGGGCGGTGAGGCCCTGGTGATCGAAATGGACGTGGTCGATCCGGCCGCCGTCGAAGCCGGCGTCGCGCAACTGGTTGGGGCTTATGGTGCGATCGACATTCTCGTCAACAATGCCGGCCTGATGCCGCTCTCAGATGTTGATCAGTTCAAAGTCGATGAGTGGCACCGGATGGTTGATGTCAATGTGAAGGGCCTGCTGAACACCACGGCTGCCGTTCTGCCGGAGATGATGAAGCAGCATTCGGGCCATATTTTCAACATGTCGTCGATCGCCGTCCGCAAGGTCTTCAAGGGACTGTCGGTCTATTGCGCTACCAAGCACGCGGTGACCGCCTTCTCCGATGGTCTGCGTATGGAGGTCGGCCAGAAGCACAACATCCGGGTAACCTGCATACAGCCGGGTGCCGTCGCAACCGAGCTTTACGACCACATCACCGACCCCGGTTATATCAAGCAGATGGACGACCTTGCCAAGCAGATGACGTTCCTGCAGGGCGCGGACATCGGCGACACGATCGTCTTCGCGGCGCTGGCGCCTGCCCATGTGGACGTCGCGGAGCTCTTCGTCCTGCCGGTCGAACAGGGCTGGTGACCACACCCAACATCCTTATACTTCCCCGTAGGCCTGCGGGGAAGTAACGCACGCAGGAGCGCGCAATGAAAGAGCTTTCCGCTTCACAAACCTATCGCCTGCTCGAACCCGGCCCGATCGTTCTCGTGACGACGAGTCTCGAAGGCAGGCCCAATGTGATGACGATGGGCTTTCACATGATGATCCAGCATGAGCCGCCTCTGCTGGGTTGCGTCATCGGTCCTTGGGATCATAGCTACCAGGCGCTGAAGAAGACCGGCGAATGCGTGATTGCGATTCCAGCTGTCGATCTTGCCGAAACCGTGGTGGACATCGGTAACTGCTCCGGTGATACCGTGGACAAGTTCGAGCGGTTCGGCTTGAGGACGCGTCCGGCAGAGGATGTAGCCGCGCCATTGCCGGTTGACTGCCTTGCCAATATCGAATGCCGTGTTGCCGATGCGAGCCTCGTCGACCGATACAATCTGTTCGTCCTCGAGGCGAAGCAAATCTGGATCGACGAGACGCGCGGGGAAGGACGGACCCTGCATCATCGTGGCGACGCAGCTTCACCGTAGACGGCGGCACGCTCGACCTTCGAGGGCGCATGGTGAAGTGGCGGCACTTGCCATAGGAAGCGGCGCCGCCACGTCCGCAAGAACACACCCCAAAAATTCAAACTCATTGGATGGAGACAGTCATGTCCGCCTATCTCGTTGTCGACCTCGACATTCGCGACCCTGAAGCCATCGCCGATTATCGTTCGAAGGCTCTGCCCTTGGTGGCAAAAGCGGGCGGTCGCCTCATTGCTCTCGATGATGCCCCGTTCCAACCCGAAAACTGGCAAGCGACCAATATGCTGATCATTGAGTTCCCTGAAATGGATGCCATTCGCGGTCTCTTTGCATCGCCCGAATATGCGCCGCTCGCACATCAACGGCAGGCCGCGGCAGGTTCGCGGATCATTGCCCTACGCGGCGTGTAGCTCTTATCGATGGTTAAGGTCCCCTTCACGGCAGACACGCTGCCGGCAGGGTTTACGCAGGCGGATCTTCTGCACGCACTGATGGGTGGGTGCGGGACCTGACGGTTGCAACGAGCCTTATCATCTGGTGTTGATACAGTATAATGTATAACCTAGTCTTATGATACGCTTCTATATATCATCATTGCGCAGCTCTGCAGAATTCCTTATATATTATCCTGTATATATAGTGTCATCTGATGCAGGATAATGATATGTCATATAAGACCGAGCACATTACCCAGCAGATACGCGCAGCGCGCGAGGACGTGAAAATGAGCCAGCGCGAGTTAAGCGCGCGCTCGGGTCTGACGCAAAGCCATATTTCCCAGATAGAACGGGGCACCATGGAGCCGGGGCTTTCCAGCCTCGTAGACGTAGCGCGGGCGCTCGACCTCGAGATCGTCCTTGCCCCGAAAAAACTGATGCCGGCAATCCGCAACATCCTCGAGAGTGCATCGGCCACAAGCAATACGCTGACATTGGACCAGCGCAAGCTGGTGGGACGTCTTGATCGGTGGTTAGTACAAGTCAGGGATAGGTTCGCCATCGCCTCGGAAGCAGATACATTCAGGGATAGCCTAGCGCTCCTGCGACATTTACCCCTGTCGGCCGACGAGTTGAACAGGCTGAAAGACGCGATCGAACGTCTCGATCGCTGGCAGGCCGATCCACCCACCCGCAAGGAACTAAGCGAGTTCGCGCACGCCGTGAGGCAGCTGCGTAACTCGGCAGTGCACCGCGACCGCGATGACGCGGTTCCCCGTTCGGCTTATGCGCTGGAAGAGGAGGACGACAATGCCTAAGGTCATGGTGCTTGATGTCAGGCTCTACGGCAAACCGGTAGCGACCCTGACAAACCTGCTGGACGGGCGTACGATCTTCGCATTCAACGATGCTTATATCGAAGACGAGAAGCGGCCGACGCTCAGCCTTTCATTGAAAGACCCGTTCGGCGGCCTGATCACCAAGTTCCGGCCGTACAACATGGTTGTCCCGCCCTTCTTCTCGAACCTGCTGCCGGAAGGGCCGCTGCGCCGATATCTCGCTGATCGCGCCGGCGTCAAACCGACTCGGGAGTTCTTCCTGCTCTGGATGTTGGGGCGCGACCTGCCTGGTGCTGTGACGGTGCATCCCTCCGAAGGGGATGACGCACGTCCGGATGACGAGCAGGCCGAAATCGAAGCACGGCCGAATGCGCTGCGCTTTTCGCTGGCCGGTGTGCAGCTGAAATTTTCGGCCTTCAAGAACGACAATAAGGGCGGCGGTCTGACCATTCCGGCCGAGGGCACGGGTGGCTCATGGATCGTGAAATTGCCCTCGCAGCAATATAGCGGCGTGCCCGAGAACGAGTTCGCGATGATGACCATTGCCCGCATGATGGGCATGGACGTGCCCGAGATCCAGCTGGTCGCCCTCGATGCCGTGAGCGGCCTGCCGCAGGGGGTGGGTGAGCTGCACGGGCAGGCGCTGGCGATCAAGCGCTTTGACCGCACGCCGGAGGGTCCGGTGCATATCGAGGATTTCGCGCAAGTCTTCGGCGTGTTTCCCGACCATAAATACGACAAGGGCAATTACCGGATGATCGGTCGTGTTTTGGGGATCGAGACGGGCACGGCCGACGTGGCCGAGTTCATCCGCCGCCTGGTCTTCAGCACACTGATTGGCAATGGCGACATGCACCTGAAGAACTGGTCGCTCATCTATCCCGACCGTCGCACGCCAGCACTGTCACCGGCCTATGATCTGCTATCGACAATTCCTTATATGGAGGGAGAAGATACCGCGGCGCTGAACTTCTCCCGCACGAAGAAAATGGCGGCACTGTCGAAGGACGAGCTGGCGCATCTGGCCGCCAAGGCGGAGCTTTCCGAGAAGTTGGTTCTCGACACGGCACGTGAGACGGTTGAGCGTTTCAGGGCTGTTTGGGAGGCCGAGAGGAACAACCTACCTATGGCTGCGAAAGTCACAGAAGCGATCGAAGCGCATGCGCCGACGGTCGAGTTGTACCGGGAGTTGGCGTAGAATAGCGAGCACAATTAAACGGACCCCGGTGCAACAGCCTTGAGCCCAAGTTGCGGGCAAGGGCACCTTTGTTTTCGTAACTTCCGTGAAATTCTAAGGTGCTTGCAACAAGGTCCATGCCACCAAGCAGATTTCTTCTACATCCGCCATTTCAAATCAATAGCTTAGCGTGATCGCCGGAAGGTCTTCGGTTCATATCCTTTCAAGGCGAGATAGTGTGTCTGCTCTCGGGCCGTGAGGTCACATTCGAATGCTTTGGTTTTCGTGCCTCCGCCATCGCAAGACAATCAGCGTCGTAAAAAACGGGTGAGGGAGACAAAGTTCCACTTAGGCCCCTAGCCGCGTCTCTGCGTAGTTATCGTGTAGTCGTCGTTTGCGTGGCCGATCTCATGCTTGGCAGCTCGAACCAAGAAGCCTGATCGGGTCAACCCTTGGGCTTCGGCGAACGCATCGATTGCCTTTAGGACGTCTTCTGGCAGAGTGATGTTTACGCGAACCGCTCTTTTGGCTTCCGTCTTGACGCCAACTAGAATTGCAACGCCGTCTTGGTTCTCCGCGTCTGCCATCACCGCCTCCAGTGTGGAGGGTTCGGGAATTGCTTCGCCGTCTTCGGCTAGACCTTCGATGTGTAGGGCTAAGGCTTCTTCGGCCATAGCTCGCGCATCGTCGAGGTCAGTTCCAGCAGTGATCAGGCCAGGAAAATCGGGAAAGGACACACCGTAATCACTGCCGGCGTCCTTATGGATCAATCCGATATAATTGCGCATGTTCGTTACCTCAGTTTAAGTCCGGCTTGTTTCTCGATGCTCTTCAGTGTTCCGATCGGGATGTCCCTTTTCGGGTGTGGAACAGTGACGCGCCCGGGTTTCTCGGGGTGCTTAAACTGAACATGGCTGCCCTTGGTGGCGACCTCGTACCAGCCATCCTTTTGCAAGGCCACAATGATATCACTGCTCTTCATCTCCATGATCATACACACGAATGTGTATGATGACAAGCGCAACGTAGTGTGACTCCGGATCCTTCAGTGAGTGAAGGTGAGGTTCTCGCCACCAATGCGCGACGGACACTTGCCGGTGCGAGCTGTTTTCGCTTTAGAACGGCATTTGTTGACTACGTCCATATACTCTCCGGCGTAAGAATATCGAACGGGACGATGCGCTGTTCGATGGAGGACGTGTCCCGGCGCTCGATCAGTCTGAGCATGACGTCGATAAGCTCCCCCGGCATTTTGTCGAGAGGATGGCACAACGATGCTGTGATCAGGCCTTCGCTTAGCCCTTTGCGGGTTTCAGGTCCGACGTCGCTGCAGACAATTCGAATCTTGCCCTGCCGTTCTGGCGGGAGCTCACGCATGGCTCGCAGCACGCCTGATATGCCGCCGCCATTGACGAAAATGCCCTTGGTCTCAGGTTCCTGCGCAATCAAACTCCGTACGATCTCGTATGCGTTTTCAGGGACTTCGTGTGTAAGAAGCGTGTCGCTAATCTGAAAAGCTGGCGCGTTCTCCCGCATATAAGACCGAAAACTGGCATCAGCGATGTCCTGGCACTGGTAGCGGTTGCTACCAACCAGAGGGAAGACCTTTCCGGGCTCATCGGCCATCTGGCTGATAAACCAGGCGGCTGTTCTTCCTCTTTTCCAGTTATCTGTGCCGACAAACCCCGCGCGGCTAGCGGCGGACAAATCTGTCACATAGGCAACCACGGGAACACCCCTGCCACGCAACTCGTCAATTGCTTGGCTCACGAGGGGGTGGTCCGCGGTGATGACAGCCAACGCATCTGCAGTCTGGCCAATCTGCAGCAGGCTCGCAGAGACTGCTTCCGGAGATAGATCGTCTTCAAATAGGACCTCCGGTTCGATGACGGTGTCGGTTCTTCTGTGAGCCGCCGCTCTAAGTCCCTCTGCCCACAATTGATAAAGCGGTCTGTGCGACTGCTGCATGAGAAAACTGAAGCGGCGGCGGGGCAAGTTATCGTGTTTGCGCTGATGCAACGCACCTAAACCGTAAAATCCAATCTTGTCTGCGGCATGTAGGATCCGGTCGACCGTATCAGCCCGCACGGCACCTGTTCCGTGCAGAAGCCTGTTGACCGTGGACAGGCTGACCCCGGCGGTGTTCGCCAGGTCGGATATGGTGGGTCTATTCATCAACGTCCTCCGATGTGCCATCCGTGAATGAAACGTTTTGGAACATAATATGCTTCCGCACGCCAAGACAATTTCATTTTGGCATTTCGCGCGCTACATATCAACACGCATCCAGTCCTTGCGGACGATGGAAACGGGAGGAGAAGTTATGAAGGGAATGAAGCGTCTCTGCGCAGCGATGCTTGCGACCACTGTGGTTGCGTTCACTGTGTCTTCGGCGATGGCCGCCAATATTGCCGTCGTTGGCGGCAAGAACGACGATGCGTTCTGGAATCTGATTAAGAAGGGCATTGATGATGCCCGGCCAGTCGTCGAGGCAAACGGAGGCAAGGTCAACTACCTGCGCCTTCAGACCTATGACAACTTCGCTCCGGACGTCGTCCAGCTCATTCAGACGGCAATCAGCCAAAAGGTCGATGGCCTGGTCATCCCGAACTGGGTTCCTGAAGGCGAAGACCCTGCGATCAAGGCAGCGGTCGCGGCCGGTATCAAAGTCATCCTGATGAACGCGGGTGGGATTGACAAAGCCAAGGAACTCGGCGCCATCAACTATGTCGGATCGGATGAATATCTCGCAGGCGTCGCAGGTGGCGAATATTTCTTCAAGAATGGCAAGAAGAATGTCATCTGTGTGAACACGGTACCGGGAGCTGCCAATCTGGAGGCGCGCTGCAAGGGCGTCATCGAGGGCATCGCCAAGAGCGGAGGTGCCGGGAAGCAGCTTCCGTTGCCTGCAACCAGTTTCGGTGACGCAACCGCCGTCGCCGAAGCGATCAAGGCGACGCTGCTTCAAGACGCCAAGATCGATGGCGTCATTACGATCTCGGCTGGTGACGCGGACTCAGCTGCCATCGGTATTCAGCAAGCTGGTAAGACCGAAGCCGCTCTTCTTGGAACATTTGACCTCAACCAGTCAGGCCTTGATCGCATCAAGGGCGGAACGCAAGGTTTCGCGATCGACCAGCAGCCCTATCTGCAGTCGCTGCTGGCTGTAACTCTCTTGGCTTCGGCAATTGATTTCGGAACGGCACTTCCGACGTCACCGCTGCTGACCGGTCCGAGCATCGTTGATAAGTCCAACATCGACGCAACCTTGACGGGCGTCTCGAAGGGCGCGCGCTGACCGCAAATCAATGTCTCACGTCGATCCCCGACATATTGTCGGCGGATCGGCGGGTGCATTCGCAGCACGAACGCTGATCTCTGTCAGCTCTTTCAGAATGCGGCCAATACTGGGAGTGAATTACGTGAAAAACCTGTCCTTGGGTGATCTTATTCGACGCCCCGAATCCGGCGCCTTTCTCGGCCTCGCCTTCGTGCTCGTCTTCTTCGTCGTGTTCGGAAGTGTCGAATTCCTGAAGCCAGCCGGCGCGGCAAGCTGGCTGAACGTCGCCGCCAACCTGGGGATCGTCGCGATCCCTGTCGGGTTGCTCATGATTTCTGGTGAGCTCGACATCTCCATCGGAGCCATGATCCCGGCGGGCGCTTTGACGGTGGCGATCATCTCGGGTCACTACGGCATGCCGATCTGGTTGGGCATTTTCGGCGCATTGGGTCTCGGTTTGGTGATCGGGCTGATCAACGGCTTTCTCGTCATCCGCACTGCTGTGCCATCGCTCATCGTAACCCTTGGCACTCTGTTTGCCGTGCAGGGTCTTATCCTCGGATGCTCGGTGTTGCTGACGGGAACGACCAGCGTCGCGCTCAGCCCTGCTGCGTCCGGTGTGATAGCCAAGTCTCTCTTCGGATCTTTCGTAGGCGGCAGCTTTCAAGTGACGATTTTCTGGTGGCTGGCGCTGACGGCAGCTTACATTTTCTACGTTCACTTCTCGCCTTTCGGAAACTGGATCTTTGCCCTAGGGGGCGATGGCGCCAGCGCACGGAATGCGGGTATTCCGACAGACAAACTCACGGTCATGCTTTTCGTACTTTCTTCGGTGAGCGCGGCCTTTGTCGGCATGTGCCAGGCCATTTTGTTCAATGTTGCGCAGGTTTCTGCAGGCATGACCTTTATCTTCAACTCGATCATCGCGGTGGTGGTCGGCGGGGTTCTGCTGACGGGCGGCTTCGGTTCGATCGTCGGGATTTTTCTCGGCACGGTCACCTTCGCGATCGTCAACCAGGGCATCTACTTCACGACTTTCGACCGGAATTGGTCGAGCTTGATCATCGGCGTCATGCTGCTCCTGGCCGTGTTGATGAACAACACGTTCCGCATCATGGCACTGACCTATTCGCCGAAGAAGAAATGAGGCAGGTCATGAACACCCCAATTCTGGAACTCCGGAACGTCAACAAGTCTTTTGGCCCGATTGACGTTCTCCATGACATCTCCCTGAAGGTTCACGCAGGCGAAGTTCTGTGCCTGCTGGGTGACAACGGCGCCGGTAAATCGACCCTTATCAAGACACTTGCCGGCGTCTATCAACCGAGCAGCGGCGAGCTATTGATGGATGGCCAGCCGGTGAGCTTTCCGGGGCCACGAGAGGCGCAAAAGGCTGGAATTTCCACCGTTCATCAATTCGGAGGGACGTTTCCTCTGATGAGCATCGGTCGTTCCTTCTTCGTCGGCGCGGAACCGACAAAGGGATTTTGGCCTTTCAAGATCTATGACCGCAAGCGGGCCAACGAGATCGCCGTTAAGGCCATCCAGCAATTCGGAATCACTCGCATCGATGACGGAGACCGGCTTATTGGCGGGCTGTCCGGTGGCGAACGGCAGTCTCTGGCAATTGCCCGCGCCGTCCACTTCGGCGCGCGGGTGTTGATCCTCGATGAACCGACTGCGGCGCTCGGCGTCAAGCAGGCGTCCCACGTCCTGCGCATCGTCCTTGAAGCAAAAAAGCGTGGCATCGCGGTCGTCTTCATCACGCACCAGGTGACGCACGCGATGGCCGTCGGTGACCACTTTGCTGTGCTCATCCGTGGAGCGGTCGCGGCCAACTTCCGAAAGGGAGAAAAGACCCGCGAGGAAATCACCGACCTCATGGCAGGCGGCGAGGCGCTCGCGAACCTGGGCGCTGAAGTCGAAAGCTACATGGCCGCACATGAGGGTCATCCCCCACCGGTGACGGCCAACTGAACGAACAGGGAGGAAGACTCATGAAAATTGCACTTGACCCTTTCATGCATCGACATCTGTCGCTGGAGGCCTTGCCGGCGAAAGTTCGCGAGCTTGGTTACGAGTGGATTGAGCTATCGCCACGCGCTGATTTCCTCGAGTGGTTCAAGGCACCTCGCGTGTTTCCGGAGCGGATCAAGTCCTTCAAAAAGGCGCTCGCCGCTGAGAATGTGAAGATTGCCTCGTTGCTGCCGATGTATCGCTGGGCCTCCAACGATGAGAGCGAGCGGCAGGCCGCCGTCAAACACTGGAAGCGCGCCATCGAGATCGCGGTCGAAATGGAAGTCGATACCATGAATTCCGAATTCGGCCGCGGCCCGCATCCCGACAAGGGGTCCTGCTACTGCTGCCATACCGGCTCGATGATCGAGGCCTGCGAAGACGCCTGGTGGCGTTCCATGGAAGAGCTGGTGCCGATCTTTGAACGCGAGAACATCAACTTACACGTCGAGCCACATCCCGAAGACTGGTGCGAAACCTTGCAGCCGGCCCTCGACATCATCCGAACGGTCAATTCGAAGAACGTCAAGTTCCTCTATTGCGCGCCGCACACCTTCTACTTCGGCGACGATACCAAGGCGATGTTGCGCGAGGCGAAGGATGTGCTCGCCCATGTTCATGTGGGCGACACCTTCAATCACAAGGCAAGCTCAGGTCTTCGCTATATCCTCAATCCACCCGGCACCCAGGCACGCGTCCACCAGCACCTCAACATCGGCCAGGGCGAGGTGCCGTGGGACGACTTCTTCGGCACGCTCGCCGAGATCGGCTTCGACGGTATCATGACCTCCTGTGTGTTTGCCTGGGAAGACAAGGCGGATCAGTCCGGACGCTTCATGTGCAACGAGATGCAAAGCTACGTTGAGAAATATCGGAAGGCGTAGCCCGAGATAAAAAGTCGGCCCCCTCATTCCTTCGATAGCGGGGCCTCAGCCAAGCAGCAACGCGTGAAAGCGTGGACAATCTGACGAGAACCTTGCAGCGGCGCCCGATCCCAACCGCCGGACGGCGAAGCTGTGCCTACTGAAACCGGCAGAGGGCCGGAGGAGATATGAAATGATCAATGGTGAAAAGAAAACAGAACGGCCGTTGCGTTGGGGTATGGTCGGCGGCGGCCGCACCGGGCAGGTGGGTTACAAACACCGCACCGGCGCATTGCGTGACGGCACCTATCGACTGGTGGCCGGCGCATTTGATCTCGATGCTGCTCGGGGCCGTGATTTTGGCGTCAACCTCGGCGTCGACGCGCAGCGCTGCTACGCTGACTACAAGGAACTGATCGCCAAAGAGACGGCGCGCGAAGATGGCGTCCAGGTCGTCTCGATCGCGACGCCAAACTTCACCCACTTCGAAATCACCAAGGCGTGCCTCGAAGCTGGCATCCACGTCATTTGCGAAAAGCCGCTGTTCTTCACAGTCGCCGAATGCGAGGAAATCGAGAAGCTGGCAAACGAGAAAGGTCTCATCGTCGGCGTCACCTACGGTTTCACTGGCCATCCGCTCGTGCATCAGATGGCGGCAATGGTAGCCAAGGGCATGCTCGGCGACATCCGCATCGTTGACCTTCAATATACCCACGGCTTCAACGCCGGTGACGACGTCGGTGCGCCGGAAGCCGTGAAGTGGCGCACCAATCCCAAGACGGCCGGTCCGACCTTCGTTCTCGGCGACATCGGAACGCATCTCTATTATCTCTCGGAAATCGTGCTGCCGCATCTCAAGATCGAAAAGCTTCTTTGCGACCGCAAGGCCTTCATTCCAAGCCGCGCACCGCTGGAAGATCATGCGACTGTGCTGATGCATTACGACAACGGCGCCCGCGGCCGTCTCTGGGTGTCCTCCGTCAATGCCGGCAACATGGGCTCGCAACGCTACCGGTTCGTTGGTTCCAAGGCATCTGTCGAATGGTCGGATAGTCATCCGGATCAGTTGTTCTTCGACGTTCAAGGGGAGCCGAACCGCATCCTGCACCACGGTATGCCGTATCTCGAGGAAGAAAGCCTTGCCGTCGACCGGATGGGTGCGCTTCACACCGAAGGCCTCGGCGACAGCTGGTCGAACATCTATCTCTGGATCGCTCAGGCCATCGACGCCAAGAGCCGAGGCGATGACGCTTTCCTGAAGACCCATCACTATCCGGGCATCAAGGCCGGCACCGAAGGCGTGCGTTGGCTGGAGAACTGCGTCCGCTCGGCGGATGCGGGCGCTGCCTGGATCGACTTCAAGTAGGCCCGCCCTTCGGGGCGCGTTCCTCCACACCTCCCAAGCGCGCGCCCCATTTTTCTCGAACACTGGAAAGACAATCTGATGAAACTCTCCATTTGCACCGACGTAATGGGAAATCTCTCCTTCACGGAGATGCTCGACAAGTGCGTGAAGCTCGGCGTGGAAGGTATCGAGATGACTGGCGGCGGCTGGTCCAGCGCTCCGCACTTTCGCGCCGACGAGCTGCTTGAAGACAAGGGTCTTCTTAGGACGAAGCTCAAGGAGATCGAGGCGCGCGGACTGGAGATCGCCGCATTAAACTGCTCCGCAAACCCACTCGATCCGGGCGCAATGGGCAAGCGTCATCGCAAGGAGATGGAACAGACGATCCGGCTCGCCGGCGAAATCGGCGTGAAGACCATCGTCACCATGTCCGGCCTTCCGGAAGCTGCTCCAGGTGACAGCGTTCCCAATTGGCTCGTCTATACCAAGAGCTGGCCCGATGAAATGCCGGAACGCGACCGCTACCAGTGGGAAGACCGTGCCTTTCCGCTGTGGCACGATCTGGTCAAGCTCGCCAAGGAAGTCGGCGTCGAGAGATATGCGCTGGAAAACTTCTCGGCGATGCTTGTCTGGAACCCCGAGACGCTGTTCCGTCTGCGCAACGAGGTCGGCCCGACTGTCGGCATGAACCTCGACCCCAGCCATCTCTTCTGGAAGGGTGCCGACCCGATTGCCTCTGCCCGCGCGCTTGGCAGCGCCATTCATCATTGCCACGGCAAGGATACCCGTATCGAGCGCGGGCTTGCAGACGTCAACGGTCTCCTTGAACTCAAGGACGTGACCGACGTCGCCAACCGCACCTGGAATTATGTCGCCGTTGGCGCCGGACACGATCTGCAATGGTGGAAGGAGTTCTTCTCCGTCGTCCGCATGGTCGGTTACAACGGATGGGTCAGCCTTGAAATGGAAGACTTCACCATGTCGACGGACGCCGGCATCCAGTCGTCTATCGACGCACTTCAGGCGACGATCAGCCGATGACTAAGCCGTACAAGTTCATCGTTACGATTGAGCTTGTTCCGGGGACGCGGGACGAAATCCTCGCCCGCGCCCCGGAGGTGCAGTTAGCGGCGAGGGCCGACAACGGCTGTCTTTCGTTTGACTGCTTTATCTGCACCGACGATCCGAACCGGCTGGTCTTTATCGAGTCCTGGACAGATGAGCCGGCCTATGCGGCACATCTGCTACGAGGCCACACGCAACGCTTCCTCGAGTTTTACGAACCATTCCACCGGTCATTTAGCTTCGAGACAATTACGGCAAATACCTGATGCGCAATCCTATCACCATAACAACTGCGCCCTGCTGCTGGGGTGTCGACGACATAAACAATCCGCATCTCCCTGGCTGGGAAAAGGTGCTCGACGAGGCGCAGGCGGCTGGTTTCGGCGGATTGGAACTCGGACCCTATGGCTATCTGCCGCTGGATCTCAGCCAGGTTTCCAAAGCGCTCGACCAACGCGGTCTTAAGATTGTCGCCGGTACGATCTTCGACAACCTCGTTTCCCCATCGAACCGCGACAGCCTTTTGCGCCAGACCGACGAAATCTGCGCGCTGATCACCCAGTTGCCTCAGCCTGAAACGCACCTCGGCCAGCGCTATAGCGCGCCTTACCTTACGGTGATGGATTGGGGCCATGACGAGCGCGACTATGCAGCCGGCCATTCTGATCGTGCACCTCGTCTCGATGAAGGCGCGTGGCAAGGCATGATCGACAATATCCGCGCCATCGCTGCGCTCGCGCGCGACAAATATGGCGTGCGCGCAACCATCCATCCTCATGCGGGCGGATATATCGAATTTGCCGACGAGCTAAAGCGTGTCGTCGACGACATCCCGGCCGATCTCGCAGGGCTGTGCCTAGATACGGGCCACATGGCGTATTCCGGCATGGATCCTGTTGCCACGCTTCGGCAATACTGGGACCACGTCGACTATATCCATTTCAAGGATATCGACGCCACGGTCTATGCTGAGGTCATGGAAGAGCGCATCCGCTTTTTCGATGCCTGCGCCAAGGGCGTCATGTGCCCGATCGGTCGCGGGTCGATCGACTATCAGTCCGTCCGCTCGCTTCTGAGCGAACTCGGCTACGGAGGCTACATCACCATCGAACAAGAGCGGGATCCGCGCAACACAGGCAGCATCCTCGATGACCTGGCCGCCAGCCGGGCCTTCCTGGCGCGCGCCGGATTCTGAGTAGGGGAGGTCAGAAATGAAACCACTCGACGTCATCACCATCGGCCGATCATCAGTCGATCTCTACGGTCTACAAGTGGGTGGCCGACTGGAAGATATGGGCTCGTTTAACAAGTACATCGGCGGTTCGCCCACGAACATCGCCTGCGGGGCAGCGAGGCTTGGACTGAAATCCGGATTGATCACGCGTGTCGGCGACGAGCATATGGGCCGCTTCATCCGGGAACAATTGCTGCGCGAAGGGGTGGACGTTGGTGGCGTGGTCACCGATCCGGAGCGTCTGACCGCTCTCGTTCTGCTCGGCATTCGCGACGAGGATACATTCCCTCTGATCTTCTACCGCGAAAACTGCGCCGACATGGCGCTTTGCGAGGCCGACATCCAGCAGGATTACATCGCCTCGGCCCGCGCCGTCGTCGTAACAGGCACGCATCTGTCGAATCCTCGCACCGAGGCTGCTGTTCTCAAAGCGCTTGGCTTCGCACGCGACAGCGGCGCCAAGACCGCACTCGACATAGACTATCGGCCCAACCTCTGGGGCGTCGCCCGTCACGGTGACGGTGAAAGCCGTTTTGTCGCCAGCCAGGAGGTTACCGAGAAACTACAGTCGACGTTGCATTTCTTCGATCTGATCGTCGGTACCGAAGATGAATTCCATATCGCCGGCGGGACCACCGACACTGTTGCGGCCTTGAGAGCGGTCCGGGCCGTGTCGTCTGCCACCCTCGTCTTGAAGCGCGGCGCCAAGGGGGCAGTCGCGTTTGAGGGCGACATCCCGGATAATCCGGATGATGGCATCTCAGGTGAAGGTTTCCCGATCGAAGTTTTCAATGTGCTCGGCGCGGGCGATGGGTTTTTCTCCGGTCTGCTGAAGGGATGGCTTGATGGCGAGCGCTGGTCGACCTCTCTCAAATACGCCAATGCTTGCGGCGCCTTTGCTGTTTCCCGCCACGGCTGCACGCCCGCCTATCCGTCATTGGCGGAGCTGGAATTTTTCCTGGAACGAGGCGTCAAACGGCCGGACCTTCGCAATGATACAGCCGTCGAGCAAATCCATTGGGCGACCAACCGTCATCGCAATCACGGCGAAGACTGGCAGGACTATCGGATCTTCGCCTTCGACCATCGGATCCAACTCGAGCAGATGCCAGGCTATACATTGGAAAGAGGTGGCGCGTTCAAAGAACTCTGCCTCAAGGCGGCAGTTCAAGTTCAGGCCGGCCGGCCCGGCTATGGCATTCTTTGCGACAACCGTATCGGCAAGAAGGCCCTGCACGCAGCCTCGGGAAGTGGCCTTTGGATAGGACGACCTTGCGAATGGCCAGGGTCACGACCGCTGACTTTGGAACCAGAACTTGGGAGCGACTACGGCGGATTAAGCGAGTGGGCACGTGGCAACGTCGTGAAGGTGCTGTGCTTCTGCCACCCCGATGACGATGCCCAGATGCGCGCCGACCATGAGGCAACCGTCAAACGACTGTTCGAGGCGTCGCGGCGCAACAATCTGGAGTTTCTGCTGGAAATCATTCCGTCAAAGGTCGGCCCGGTTAACGAAGAGACTACCGCCATCCTCATCCGGCAGTTCTATGACATCGGCGTCTTCCCCGACTGGTGGAAGCTGGAGCCGATGACAACATCCACGGCATGGTCAAACACGATAGCGGCCATTGAAAAGCACGATCGATACACCCGCGGAATTGTCGTGCTTGGTCTCGATGCTCCTGAGGCGGAACTTGCAGCCAGCTTTGAGGTTGCGGCGAGTTTCGACCTGGTCCGCGGATTTGCCGTCGGACGGACCATCTTCGGCGATGTCGCTCGCGCCTGGATGAGAGACGAAATCGAAGACGCGGCCGCTATCGACGAGATGGCGAAGCGCTATGGGCGCCTGGCGTCGATCTGGGACAAGGCGCGGGCAGCCGCGCGGGAGAAGGCAGCATGACAACCACAATCAGGCTCACGGCAGCACAAGCCCTTGTAAGGTGGCTTTCGGTGCAGATGACAGAAGACGGCGAGCGCTTCATCGAAGGCGTATGGGCAATCTTCGGCCACGGAAACGTGGCGGGCTTAGGCGAAGCATTGCATGGCATTGCGGATGCCTTGCCGACATGGCGTGGCCAGAATGAGCAGACCATGGCGCATGCTGCCATCGCTTATGCCAAGACGAAGCGCAGGAAACGCGCCCATGCCGTAACCTCGTCCATCGGACCAGGGGCCACCAACCTGGTCACGGCGGCAGCGCTTGCACACGTCAATCGCCTTCCGGTGCTGTTCATTCCCGGAGATGTCTTTGCCAATCGCCGGCCGGACCCCGTCCTTCAGCAGATTGAGGATTTTGACGACGGCACGATCAGTGCCAACGATGCCTTCAAGCCGGTTGTCAGATATTTCGATCGCATCGCGAGACCGGAGCATCTCCTGACAGCTCTTCCACGGGCGCTGTCGGTCATGACCGATCCCGCCAATTGCGGGCCTGTCTGCCTTGCGTTCTGCCAGGATGTACAGGCGGATGCCTTCGACTATCCGGCAAGCTTCTTCGAGCCGAAGGTCTGGCGTATCCGCCGTCCCGAGCCCGATCCGCGCGAGCTGGAAGAGGTCGCGGCCTTGATCCGTGCCGCCAAGCACCCGGTCATCATCTCCGGCGGTGGCGTGCTTTACTCGGATGCAGAAGACACGCTGGCGGCCTTCTCGAGAGAACACAATATTCCCTTTGTCGAAACGCAGGCAGGGAAGGGCGGCAACGCCTGGACCGATGAGTTCAACTTCGGATCTCCGGGGGTTACCGGCTCCGAATGCGCCAACCGTCTATGCGCGGATGCGGACCTCGTGATCGGTGTCGGAACGCGGTTTCAGGATTTTACCACCGGATCCTGGGCGCTGTTCAAGAACAACGGTCGGAAGCTGATCTCGATCAACCTTCACGGTTACGACGCGACGAAGCACAGTGCGGTGCCCGTCGTTGGGGACGCGCGCGTGACGCTGGAGAAGCTGTCTGCCCTTCTTGCAGATCACAAGGCCCCGGAATTTGACGCAGCCTCGCGAGCAAGCTGGCACGCGGCTGTGAAAAACGTCACGGCGGCGCCTGGTTCCGGATTGGCGAACCACCTCCCGACCGATGCGCAGGTCATCGGAGCGGTGCAACGGATCTCCACTGACCAAACCGTGGTCATGTGTGCTGCCGGCACCATGCCTGGTGCATTGCAGGTCCTCTGGCAGTCCGCCAAGGGCGGCTACCATATGGAATATGGCTATTCCTGCATGGGCTACGAGGTGGCTGGTGCCATGGGTATCAAGCTGGCTGTTCCCGAGAAAGAGGTTATCTGCTTCGTTGGCGACGGTTCCTACATGATGGCGAATTCGGAGCTGGCCACGGCAGTCATGCGTCGGGTCCCGTTCACGGTCGTCCTGACCGACAATCGTGGCTACGGCTGCATCAATCGCCTGCAGATCGAGTGTGGCGGCGCTGAATTCAACAACATGTACAAGGACAGTAATATCGAGGAGATGCCCGAGCTCGACTTCGTCGGTCATGCCCGCTCCATGGGTGCGCATGCTGAAAAGGCAGCCGACATTGCGGACCTCGAGAAGAAGATCGTTGAAGCGCGTTCTCGCACCAAACCGACCGTCATCGTGATCGATACAGATGCTGTTCCGGGCACCGGCGCAGGTGGCCACTGGTGGGACGTTGCGGTGCCCCAAACCGGTGGCCCTGAACGGCTAGAGCGCGCGCGCGAGCACTATCACCAGAATGCGCGTGACCAGCGGACTTTCAACTGAGGAGCCCGTAATGGCAGATCTTCTGCGCAAGCCATTTGGCAACCACGGAAAAGTTCATGAGGTCACGCCGCAGTCAGCAGGTTGGCGCTACGTCGGCTTCTCGCTCTACCGCTTGAGGCCGGGCGAGGTGGCCAGGGAAACGACTGGAGATCGCGAGGTTATCCTCGTGATGGTCGAAGGGAAAGCCGAGTTCCAGGCGGCAGGGGTAGACTGGGGCGTACTTGGGGATCGCATGACCGTTTTCGAAAAGACACCGCCCCATTGCCTCTATGTACCAAATGGCCACGACTGGAAGGCGGTGGCTGAGACCGATTGCATCATCGCCGTATGTTCAGCACCGGGGCAGGGCGACCACGCCGCGCGCCGGATCGGGCCGGACGGTATTTCGCTGACCGCGCGCGGCAAGGGCGCGAACACCCGCTACATCAACAACATCGCCATGGAAAACGAGGACTATTGCGACAGCCTCCTCGTGACGGAGGTCTTCACGCCTGCCGGGCATTGGTCTTCCTATCCCAGCCATCGCCACGACGAGGACGACTTTCCGCGGATCACCTATCTCGAGGAAACCTATTATCATCGCCTCAACCCTGCCTCCGGCTTCGGAATCCAGCGGGTCTACACCGACGATAGACGGCTCGACGAAACGATGGCGGTCATGGACGGGGACGTCGTCCTCGTTCCGCGCGGCCATCATCCGTGTGGCGCCCCTTACGGCTTCGAAGCGTATTATCTCAACGTCATGGCCGGGCCGCTGCGCAAATGGCGCTTCATTCCCGCGCCTGAAGTCGAGTGGATCATGGAGCGCGATGAAAAATGATCAAAAGAGCGCTTAATCAGAAAGCAGCCCATACCTTTCTTATGAAGCGTTCCTTTGTGGGTGTCGAGCCTCGAAACGATCTTGGCCGAGGCCTGTTCGATGGTATTTCTCCTCGTGAAGCAGGCGCTATTACCCGGAAGCGAGGTTTGGCGGTTCGGTATCCACTCCGTCTGAAAACGTCGAACGGAAAGGCGAGCTTCATCCAAAGCGACTTCTTGCAACAGAGCCGTCTCGGCTACGCCTCAATTGTCGTTTGAGCTTGCCCCTCACGCGACCGCCCGATTACACCCGCTTCGGGTGTCATTTCGCCCCGTACCGGAACCGGTCCCTATAAGCGCGATCCGCTCTCTGCGTCGAAGAGGTGAATTGCCTCCCGGTCGAAAGAAAGCGTCAGCGGCTGGCCATTCTCCAAAGCCGTGCGTGGCGGCAGGCAGGCCATGATCCGTTGCGCGCCGGCAAAAGCGGTGACGACGAGCTCGGGGCCAGTCAATTCGGCAACCTCGCACGTCACCGGAACTGTGAGGCCGGACGAGCCAAGTCGAAATGCTTCCGGCCGTATACCTATGATCAGCTTTTGTCCGTCCTTGGGTCGGGTTTCAAGTCCCTCCGGCAGCGGCAGCACGACATCGCTCCCGTCGATCTGAAGTTCACTGCCCCGAGCCGTAACGTTCAAGAGGTTCATTGGCGGCGCACCGACAAAGGTGGCGACATAGAGGGTTGCCGGCCGGTCGTAAATCTCCGATGGAGCGCCAAGCTGTTCGATCCGCCCGTCTCGCATGACGGCGATGCGGGTGGCGAGCGTCATGGCTTCGATCTGGTCATGGGTGACATAGACGACCGTGGTCTTTAGCATCTGATGCAGGCGCTTGAGTTCTGTGCGCATCTCCATGCGCAATTTTGCATCGAGATTGGAAAGCGGTTCGTCGAAGAGGAAGACCTCCGGCTTTCGCACCAGCGCGCGACCGATCGCAACGCGCTGGCGCTGGCCGCCCGACAGTTGGCTCGGTTTGCGCTCGAGTAGGTTTTCGATTTGCAGCAGTTTGGCCGCATCGCGCACTGCCCGGTCCCGCTGGGCAGTCGGAACCTTGCGCATCTCCAGGCCAAAACCGATATTGCGGTGAACGGTCAGGTTTGGATAGAGCGCATAGGACTGGAAGACCATGGCGATGTCGCGGTCCTTTGGATGCACGCCAAGGACGGAGCTCCCGCCGATGCGCACGTCGCCGCTGCTGGCTTCGGCCAAGCCTGCGATGATATTGAGCAGGGTCGACTTGCCGCAGCCGGAGGAGCCGAGCAGCACGAGAAACTCGCCGCTGTCGAGCGCAATGTCGATGCCCTTCAAGGTTTCGACATCGCCGTATGTTTTGCGGATGTTGACAATTTCAAGCGCACTCATTGAGCGGTGTCCTCGGAGGCGGATGGTCCGCCGTAATTGCGGGGAAGGGTGGAAATGGCCCGTGAGGCGACTGCTGTTCCAACCGCAAGGCAGTCAGCAATAGACTTTTCCTGTGCCAGGGCCGCCAGAAAGCCGGCGTTGAAAACGTCGCCGGCGCCGATCGTGTCGACGACCGTGACCGCCGGGGCCGGGGCCTGGACGGTTTTCCCGTCACCGCCGATCGCGAGGGCTCCATCCGGGCCTCGTTTGACAACGACGATCGCACCATCCGGCATGTGCGATCGGATCTCTGCTGCTGCTTCGGCCGCGTCGTCGAGGCCGGCGAGCGTGGTGGACTCCACTTCGTTGAGAAGGGCGATTGCGCAGCGCGACAGCCAACGTCGCGTCGCATCGCAGTTTCTATCCGTCCAGCCGTCGAGCGGCCAGCCGGTGTCGAGCGCGACCGCAATGTCGTGCTGGTCCGCCCAGTCGAAGAACGCATCATAGTCGCGTGTGAGATCGTCCGTCAGGAACGAGCCGCAGAGCAACACGTAGCCGCCCGACAGCTGCGCGCCATCGAGAACTGCAAGCACATCGGCCAGGCTGAAGCGCGGCAGGTGGCCACGGGTCGTGAAGAACGTGCGCTCCCCATCAGGATGGGTGATGCCGACGGACAGTGTCGTCTGCTCCGGGCGCACGGGCCACTTCGCGGCACGCTCGCCAAAAGCCTCGCTCAGCCACCGGCCGAACTGATCGTTGCCGACATTGGCTGCAATCTCGAACTCGACGCCGAGGCCGTTCCAGGCAAGGGCGCTGTTGCCGGCCGCTCCGCCGACGCGTAGTTCGTCATGATCGACGATGATCTCGGTACCGGCCTTCGGCCAGGGTGCTGCCGGACCGAGGATGAGGTCAACATTGACATTTCCGATAACAGCAAGCGGACGCATCATTCGCTCCGGGTGATCTTGGTGGAGCGCACCGGTGTACCGGCGTTCTCGACCCGCGCATCAGCAAACGCAATCATGAAGCGCTGTGCCACCGGCAGCATTGCGAAGATCGCCGCCAGACCCGCGGCCGCCTTGAAGCCGATGGTAACCGCACCTGCGACAGGCTCTTTGCCCGACGCATCGAAGATGATCACCGGAGCGCCGGTTTCGACTGCTGATACAGCCATGGCCGTGACCAAGCCGGCCGTGCTGTCCTGTCCTCGAAAAAGAACGACACCGATTGTCGAGCCGAGCATTTCCATCGGCCCGTGTCGCAACTGCCCGCCCTCCAGCGAAAAGCAGGGGCGGCGGGATAGTTCGGTCAGGCCAAGCGCCAGCGCTTCCGCCAGGCCCTGTAGCCGCCTGCCGGACGTGACGACGGTCGCAACGCCATCCAGCGCGGCAAGCGCGGCATCGATGTCTGGCGTTTCGGGAAAGGTGAGAGCGGCAAGCGCGGTCGCAGGATCCTCGCCAAGGGCCGCCAGCACGGCAAGATGCAGCGCAAAGGAGACAGTCAGGCTGCGGGTGGCAGCAAACGCCAGTTCCGTGCCGCCAGCACCGATGAGGGAGGGTGCAGTTCGCGCCAGAAATGATCCCGCCTCCAGCGTCAGTCCGAACGTGTCGGAGCCGCCACCGGTCTCATCGAACCAGCGCACCACTTCGGCGCTTTCGCCGGATTGCGACGTCATGAGGACGGTTCGCCCCTCGAGCGAAAGCGGCTGCCCCAATTGCTCGGAAAGAGGCAGTGCGATCGCATCGATGCCGAGGGCGCGATAAAGCGGCTCGACGGCACGACCGACAGCATGAGATCCGCCCATGCCGAGAAGGAGGAGGCTGCCGTTCTTCTTCAGCGATGCGGCGATGGTTTGAGCAGTCTGCGTCGCGCCAGCATAGGACGCCAGGGCGTCGGCATGCTGGCGCGCCATTTCGTGATCGATTGCGATCAGGCCGGCCGGTCGTTTCGTTCCCATGGTGCTTGTCATCCCTTGACGCCGCCGCTGGTCAGCCCGGAAATCAGGGCTCGTTGCATGACAAGACCAACCAGCACCGGGGGCAGGGCGGCAAGCACGCCGGCGGTTGCGATCAGTCCGTAATCGGAGACACGGCCACCGGCGAGGTCGGCAATGGCAACCGTGAGCGTCTTGGCGCGCTGGTCGGAAGTGAAGAGCAGCGCATAGAAGAACTCATCCCAGCCGAGCAGGAAGGCAAACAGCGCCGAGGTTGCGACGACCGGCATGGCGAGCGGCAGGGTGATGATCTTCCAAGTCTGGAGCAGACCCGCGCCGTCGATCATGGCTGCCGCTTCGATTTCCTTCGGGATGGAGTCAAAGCCGGACTTCATGAGCCATGTCGTGAAGGGGGCAAGGATCGTCAGATAGACGAGAGCGAGGCCGAAAACGTTGTTCAGCATGCCGAGATGGGCCAAGCCCATGTAGAGCGGCACGGCAAGGGCCACCGGCGGCAGCATATACGTGGCAATGACCATTGAAAGCGACCAGCCGACGGAAGGCGTCCGCGACACTGCCCAGCCGGCCGGAATGGCCAGCGCGATGGCTGCAATCGTTGCCATGCCTGCAACCTCGATGCTGTTTCTGAGCGACGAGGTGAAGGCCGCGCCAGCGCTGTTTTCGATGGTCGACAACAGGACGCCGTAACGCGAAAAATCAGCCGACTGCGGCCACCAGCGCAGCGGCTTGGCGGCAAGGTCGGCAGCCGGCGAGATGCTCATGATGAACAGCCACAGGATTGGTGCGAGAATGACGGCGGCAAGCAGCAACGCGCAAGCATAAATGAAGACCAAAAAGATCGGGCTCTTGCGTTCCATCAGCCGGCACTCCCTGCGGTCTTGCGCACCAGCGCGGCATAGGCGACGGCAAGCAGCGTCACCAGCAGCGTAACGATCAGTGCCAGCGAGGCGCCGGAGCCAGCGCGCTGGAAGGAGAACGCTTCCTGATAGACCAGGATCGACAACGTCCTCGTGCTGTTGGCGGGACCGCCACGGGTCATCACCCAGATGATGTCGAAGACCTTGAAGGCCTCGATGGTGCGCAGGACGAGCGCCACCATCAACGGGCCGGCGAGATAAGGCAGGATCACGAAGCGAAAACGGGCGAAGGGGCCGGCGCCGTCGACCAGCGAGGCTGCGGTGACGTCACGCGGCACTGCCTGCAAGGCAGCAAGCGCAATGAGCGCTACCAACGGGAAGTTCTTCCAGCAATCGGCAACGATCAGGGCGGCAAGCGCCGTGCCCGGTTCGCCGAGCCACGAGCGATAGGCGTCTATCAGGCCGATTTGCGTCAGCGCTGCGTTGAGCGCGCCGTATTCCGGATTGTAGATCAGCCGCCAGAGCGTCGCGTTCACGACCGTTGGCAGCGCCCAGGGGAGGATCATCAGCGCGCGCAACAGCGCGCGGCCGCGGAAATCCTGATTGAGGAGAAGGGCTGCAAGAACGCCGATTACCATTTCCGCGGCGACCGAAATGACCGCGAACCAAGCGGTCGTGATCAGGCTCCGCTGAAAATTCGAGCCGGAAACCATCTTCACGTAGTTGTCGATGCCGACGAAGCTGCCGGCGGTGCCGACGAGCTTTGCGTCGGTGAAAGACAGTCCTACGGTGTCGACGAGCGGCCATCCGATGACGGCGATCATCACGACAAGCAGCGGCAGCATCAAAAGCCATGCGCGCGTTGTCATCCAGGTGCCGGACATGAGGCGCCCTCTCAGTTCATCGGATTGTCAAAGTGGAGCCAGGCGGCACCAGGCCGCCTGGACGCTTATATCGCTTAGAGACCGCTGTTTTCTGCAGCCGACTTCAGGGCGTCTTCCGGCGAGGACTGGCCGAGCAGGGCTTCCTGGATCGCCTGCTGCAGGGCCGTCGAAAGTTCCTGATACTTCGGGGTCGTCGGGCGCGGATACATGGCGGCGAGACCGATCTTGGCTGCAGCAATCAGTTCCTCCTGGCCCTTGGTCACGGCCGGGTCCTCATAGGAGGAGGCCCAAATCGGCAGGCTGAGCTTGGCGTACTGGTTCTGCGTCGCCTGCGAGGTCATGAAGGCGATGTACTTCCAAGCCTCATCCGGATGCTTGCTGGCGGTCGTGACGCCAAGACCCATCGAGCCGTTAACGGCCGACGCCTCGCTCTTGCCTGCCACGCCCGGAGCCGGGACGACGCCGACCTTGCCCGCGACCTTACTGTCCTTCGGATCGTTCGCCATGTTGTACATGTAGGTCCAGTTCAGCGCAAAAGCGGCATCGCCGTTCTGGAAGACCTTACGCACATCCTCTTCCAGGAATTCCTTGGAGTTCGGGTTGGTCAGGCCAGATTTGTAGCTGGACACCATGTAGTTCAGCGCGTCGAGACCGCCGCCATTTTGGAAGTCCGGTTTGCCGTCCTTCAAGAAGTCGCCCTTGTAGGCGCTGACGAGCGTGGTGTAGTCGCAGATCGCGGCTTCGGCCTGCGACCAGCTCCAGGCGATCGGCGTTGCGAGAAGGCCCTTGTCCTTGATCGTCTTTGCCTGTTCGGTCAGCTCGTCCCAGGTCTTCGGCGGGGCCTTGATGCCTGCCTTTTCGAGGATTTCCTTGTTATAGAACAGATACTTGGTATCTAGGATCCACGGCATGCCGTAATACTTGCCGTCGTACTGAACCGTCGTCCATGCGCCAGGCAGAACGCCCTTCTTCATGTCGTCGGTGATACGCGAGGAGACGTCGACCAGCACCTTGTTGGTCGCGTATTCAGCCGGCCAGATGACGTCGAAGAGGACGACGTCATAACCGCCGCCAGAACCTTGGGCGAGGACCGTCTTGTCGTGCAGGCCCTCGTAGGGAACGAATTCGAGATTGACCTTGACGTCCGGGTTTGCCTTTGAGAAGCCATCCGTCATGGCACGGACATCGGCTTCGCTATAGGCCGCCTGAGCCATGAACAACGCATTGATCGTCGTTTCGGCAAAGGCGTGTGGCGCAAAAGATGCACCAATCAGTGCCGCTCCGAGCAGCGTCTTGTTTAAGGATTTCAACATTCCAGCCTCCAGTTTTTTGACATTCACCCAATTCCTGAGGGCGGCGGTCGTCGCCATCAGCTGTCGAAAAGGCGCTGGTGAGCCAGCTGCCAGATTCAGAGCGTCGTCAGAGCCGTTTTCTGGCTCTTTGCGTTCCCTGGAACTCTTTGGTTCCTTATTAAGTCAATTGTCTTGACTTATTACTTCTTCAATATTCTACTGCTGTCAAGAGGGAATTCAGGATGAACGACACGCGCCTGATACGGGCAAAGAGTGGCACCAATCATGAAGGCACCAGCGCCCATAACCGGCGTGTGATGATGGATGCCCTGAGGATGAACGGGGCGCTCTCGCGCGCTGATCTGGCGCGCGCCACCAAGCTCACCAAGCAGACCGTGTCGAACATTATCGACGAACTCGAACAGGAAGGGCTGGTCACCGCGCAGGAAGCCGTGCGCAAGGGCAGGGGCCAACCATCGACACCCTATCGGCTGGTGCCGGAAGGGGCGTTTGCGATCGGGCTACAGATTGATCGTCACGTAACGCGTGCCATCGCCGTGGATCTTGTCGGCAATGTGCTGACGCGAGCCGAGGCGAACCTGCCGCCCGATGGGCCGTCACGCGGTGCAGCGGTTATTCTCGAACTCATCGAAAAGGTTCGCCGCGATCTTGCTGGGCTTGTCGCGCAATCGGAGCGGCGGCTCGTTGGTCTGGGTGCGGCAATGCCCGGCCCGTTCGGTATCGAGGCGACGGGTGACGATCCCTGGATGATGGCGGCCTGGCAGAAATTTCCGCTGCTGGAAACGCTTGCGACGGGCACGGGCCTTGGCGTTCGTCTGCAAAACGACGCGGCTGCATGCGCCACGGCAGAGCGCATGGTTGGCGCAGCCCACGGGCTCGATCACGCCGTCTGCCTCTATCTCGGTTACGGCATCGGTGCCGGCCTGATTCTCGGCGGGGAACTCTATAGCGGTGCGCATGGCAATGCCGGCGAAATCGGCATGGCCCTGCTTTCGGCAAGCGGCAGCCCGACGCCACTCGAACATCGCGCTTCACTCGCCTCGCTCTATCAGCATCTGGCGATCGATCCGGCCGATCCAGGCGTCTACGCGATGGTGAACGAATTGGCGCTGAAGGATGATGCGAGAATTCAGAGCTGGATTGAAGAAGCCGTGATGGATCTGCGCTGGAGCGTGCACCTGATCGAATCGATCTTCGATCCGCAGACCGTGATCCTGTGCGGCGGTGCGCCGGAAGCCTTGGCGCGACGTCTGGTCGAGGCAATGCACCCACTCCCACCGTCGATCGCCGATCGCCGAGACCGGCTCATTCCTCGCTTCCAGCTTGGAATGACCGACCCCTGGGCCGTCGCCCTTGGCGCCGCCGCCGACCCGATCAGCCGTGCCTTTGATCCGAGCTTTGCGGCTATTCTCAAGGATTCACTATAAGGGCGTTACTGCCGATGGATCGGATCGATCCATGGCACGTCTTCCGGCTTTTCGACCGGTTCGATATCGAGATTGACGACCACCGGCTCCTGGCCGGACCGGATGACGACGCATTCTAGGGTCTCGTCGCGGCTGGCATTGATCTCCTGGTGGGGCACGTAAGGTGGCACATAGATGAAATCGCCGGGGCCGGCCTCTGCCGTGAATTCGAGATGGTCGCCCCAGCGCATGCGCGCCTTTCCCTTGACCACATAGATGATGCTTTCGAGATCGCCGTGATGATGGGCGCCGGTCTTCGCGTTCGCGTGGATGGTGACGGTGCCGGCCCAGATCTTTTCGGCCCCGGCGCGCGCACGATTGATCGCCGTTGCCCGGTTCATTCCGGGTGTCTGCGCCGTATTGGGATCAAGTGAGTTGCCTGGAATGACCTTTACGCCATGCGCGCGCCAGTCGATCTGATCGTGATGATGATCCTGGGTCATTTTTGCCTCCCTGAGGGTGCTCACCCTTTCAGATGATATCGCCAGGCCCTGCGAGCAGGAGTCAACAGGCGATTGGTCAAAGGCTTCGGATGCCGGCGATGTCGTCCAGCTTACCACGCAGCCTGCGCTTGACCTCCTCGTCCTGCTCCACCATGGCGGCAAGCAATTCGCGAAGCGTTCCGCGCAATCCATGAATCTGATCGATGAGATCCATAATGAGGTCGACGCCGGCGTCGTTGACACCCATATGCTGCGTCAGGTCGAGGATGAGCTGGGCCCGCGCAACATCAGTGTCGCGAAAATCGCGAGCGCCGTTACGTGTCTGCGGCAGCAGCCATCCCTGCTCGACCCAGACCTCAAGCACCCTCACATCGATCTTCAGAAAACGCCGGAATTCAAGATCATCCATGGCTATTCTCCCATGCCCTTTCTCGGATCCTGCGCATCGCCTGCCGTCCAGCCGGTCATGAACTCGGTCAGTTGTTGATCGGGTGCGTCCGGAAGCACGATTTTCAGCGAGATGTAGATGTCTCCAGCGCTGCCGCCTTTCTTCGCAACGCCCTTGCCCTTCAGGCGCAAAACCTTCCCGGTGTTCGAATGCGACGGCAATGTGAGGTTGATGGGACCGCTCGGCGTCGGCGCACGCACCTTGCCGCCGAGCACGGCCTCGCGCAGCGTAATCGGCAGATCGAAGCGAATGTCGTCGCCATCACGAACATAGAAGCGATGCGGACGCACGCGAATTTCCACGAGCGCATCTCCAGATGGGCCGCCGCCGATACCGGGCTCGCCTTTGCCTCGCAGCCTGAGTGTCTGGCCATCACGCGTTCCAGGCGGTATCTGCAGATCGAGCGCTGGCCCATCCGGCAAACGGATCTGTGTCTTCGTGCCGTTGACGGCATCGAGGAAATCCACCTCCATCGAGTAGTGGCGGTCCTGGCCTTGTGCGCGAAATTCTCCTCCTCGTGCGCGTCGCGAAAAGAAGCTCGAGAATATATCGTCACTGTCGCCGAAATCGGCAAAACCCGCACTGTTGTGGTAAGGATTGCCGGCGTTGGCGGCCGAGGCATAGTCGCGATAGTAGTGGCGCTGCGGCTGCTCGGCGCCGCTCATGTCGATCTCGCCGCGGTCGAAGCGCCCGCGCTTTTCTTCGTCGCTCAGCAGTTCGTAGGCAGCAGAAATCTCCTTGAAACGGTCCTCCGCCTTCTTGTCGCCGGGGTTAAGGTCGGGGTGAAGTTTCTTGGCGAGCTTGCGAAATGCGCTTTGAATGTCTTTTTGCGTGGCGTCCTTTTTCACGCCGAGAAGCTCGTACGGGTCGCGGCTCATACATATCTCCGGTTCAGTCGGCAAAAATCGCCGGCGTTTTGCGGCTATATAGGTTTCCTGACTTGCTCCGGCGAGAGGTCCTATCTCTGCGAAGGATGTCAGTTGCGACGCAGATTGAGATCGCTTGTTACGACCTGCTGGCCGGACGACGGATCCATGTCGACCGTTCGGATCCGGATCGCATTGTCGTCCACACGCTGGATCGTCATGCTAGCGCTGCGATCGCCATTGATTACCTTCGACCAGCGCACGGCGAGATTGATAGCATCGCCGCTGCGCGTTCCACGCAGGCCCGAAACGCCCCCTGCCGGGCCGATGTAACTGCCGGCATAGTGCGCGCCATTGACTTTGATGTTGGCGGAAACCGCTCGTGTGACGACGATCATCCCACGGCAAATTCCCTGCATCGAAAGCGCCTCGCCACTGGCCTCCGTCTTGATATTGCAGTTGAGGTTGATCGGGGACGAGGATGTCGTGCGCTTCATCATGCCTCCTCCGGTCCAATCACCGGCCAGCGATTGGAGGAAAGGCGCCTCATCGGCATATGCAGCGCCTGTCATGACCCAGAACAGCGCGGTGACAGCAGCATGGCGGCAGCACTTCATGACGTCCTCCCCTGAAGATGATCAAGAATGCTTCAGAATGCTCAAAGTTCCCTCGGTGAGTAGCCAACCAAAATGTCCCAACGAGATACGCAAGTGCAAGGGATTTCTCTTGCCTGGGCGCGTCGGACCGTCGGCATCGCAGGGACGTCATGCGGCGAGGAAAATTGCTCCTCAGATCCACTTCATGAGGTACAGACGTCCTTTCTATAACTCATGCTCCTACAATTTTTGAGCGATAGCAACCGATTCTATCGCTCACAACCGGCACGATTTGGGACGGCGACATAGCGAATTGGGCGCGCTTCACTGAACGGTTTGCCGCAGCGGTTTCACACAGGGTACTCCAGCGCCCGTCAAGGTCACATCCGAGGGTTACTCCGTGCGGAGACGATTTCTCTCCAGAATATGTCCCAGCAGGAACCTGGGACGCGAACACGGATGTAGTGATTACCTTGCGTGACCTTCACGAATTCCAACCGACGTCAGCTGCCCTCAACCTGTCGAGTAGAGGTTTTGTGATAACGTTGAACAGCTTGGGATCGTCCAGGGCCCGCGCTGACAACATCGCACCGTGCACTGTTGCCATGAATAACTGAGCTTCGTCAGCGGGCTTTTTGATGAGTTGGAATGCGCCTTGGTCCGCCCCAGCCTTCAAAACGTCACCCAACCATTGAGCCAACCGCTGGAAATGCGCACGCACTCTCGCGGCTATCTCCTCTGGCAACATTGCCATCTCGCCGGCGAGCATGGCGCAGACGCAGATCGGTGCCGATGCGTCCTTGATACATTGCTGCCAGTAGCCGAGATAAGCTTTCAGTCGCTCGAGCGGGTTGGGAAAGCTCTCGTCCAGGGCCTTGAGGCCCTCGGATGCTTGCCGACGATATCGATCAACGAGAACCGCGACCAGCTCGCTCTTGGTCGGGAAATGATGATGGATGCTTGCCTTCCGGATTCCAATGGCACCCGAGATATCGGCATAGCTGAAGCCATTGTAGCCACCTCTCACGATGAGTGACTGCGCGATGTCCAATATCTTGTCCGAGGTCGAAGGCATTGTCTCCATAGCTGTTCCTACCTATTGGTAGGAAGGCTGTCAACGTTCTACAGGATTTTTATAACCACTTGACAGAATTTTCACTGCTACCTACTAGAAGGTAGGCAAAACAAAAACGGAGCCAGCTATGATCAGCCAACAATCCTCGCAGTCCAACTGGTTGCGATCCTATTACTACGTGCGTGCAGCCTTCTCGATCATCTGGGTGGCGGCCGCCATTCTCTACGCCGGAAACCCGATCTTGGCATCGGGATTACTCGTAATCTACCCTGCATGGGATGCCGTTGCGAACCTTGTCGACGCCCGCACAAATGGCGGCTTCAAAGCCAACAGCTCGCAGACCCTCAACGTCTTCGTCAGCACCGTTACGACGCTTGCCGTGATCTTGGCCGCGACGAAAAGCACGTATGCCATTTTGGCCGTGTTTGGTGTTTGGGCCATTCTGTCCGGCGCACTCCAGCTGATGACCGGTGTCCGCCGGTGGCGCGGCTATGGTGCGCAGTGGGCGATGATCCTGAGCGGAGGCCAGTCCTGCCTGGCTGGCGGGTTTATGATCACCCAATCGCTCGGTACCACGCCGCCTTCCATTCTCGACGTCGCCCCATATGCCGCCTTCGGTGCCTTCTACTTTCTGATTTCGGCGATCTGGTTGACGGTGTCAGCTCGCCGGAACGCCGAAGCTTGACGGGCAAGCCCGCCCATAGCCTATCGCTATCGTTGTACTTGCGCCCAAGCTAAAATTGTAATTATCTCTGCGAACCAACTTCTGAGCGAGGGGCGTTCATGTTGAGGTTCGCAGTCATGGATGCTTGCTTGCGGCTCCAGCGCGGCAACCCGGTTGGCCTTGATCACATCCTCGTCGGGCGCGGCGTCAAAAATTCACAAGGTGCCAAGCATTTAAGCATCGGCGATCTCGGTAGCAGCATAGCGGGGCCGAACCCTGATGGTAGCGATCAACAGCTGGCCATCTCTGATCATTGCCCCATCGTGGCGCAGATATCTTACTGAGCCGACGGCTGCCGTCTCTGCGGGGGGCACGTCAGCCTCAGACGTCGTGCGCTGCCTTGCAATGAGCACAGCGGGCGGGTTGACATCCAGCGGATCGTGGCAGGGCAACAGTGTATTGAATGCCTGAACTTGCGCCTCGGCTCAAGGGCGTAGCCGTACCATCTGCTCGCCGGTCTGGGCATCATAAAGGGCGAGATCGATCACGAAGTCACCTGACCTGCCAACGAGATCGAGGATCGTCGCCGCAAGGCGCACAGCACAGAGAGGATTGACCGCCAGATCCATCGTCTCGCTGCTAGAGAGGGCAAAGCGGGCGAGCAGGTCGCCTTTTTCCGTAGGGCCGAACATTCGGAAGCTATCGACTTCCAGATATGCGTCTGCGTCGCCTTCGCTTGATGGGAGTTGCGCGTCGAAGAGGCGGACAAACTCGTCCTTTTGTTCAGCCGACAACATTTGCTCCTCCTGAAAGGTCAGCATTGGGAACGGACCGCCCGAACCTGACGGCATCAATGAACGCTCGCAGGGCAGGAGCCATCTGCCGCTGCTGTGGGTAGCAGATAAACCAACCCGGGAACGGCGCGGACCAAACTTCGAGGCAACTGATCAAGCGTCCTTGCGCAAGGTAATCGGCTACTGTGTCCTCGACCGCAAATCCTATTCCCATCCCTTGAAGAACAGCATTCACCGCCGTCTCCTTGTCGCTCACGATGAGGGGGCCGTTGACGGCGACGCTGAACCATGCGTCGTTCTCGAAGAATTCCCAGGCATAAGGCGCCTGATGGCCAGGCCAGCGCCACCGTACGCATCGGTGCTGGACAAGATCACGCGGATGCTGGGGACGACCATGCCGGCGGAAGTAGTCAGGTGTCGCGATAGCCAGTTGGCGTAACTCAGGTCCCAGACGTACAGCGACCATATCTCGTTCAATGACCTCGCCGATCCTTAGCCCGACGTCATAGCCTAAAGCGACGATGTCAACCGTCTCATCATCGATCGTGATGTCGAGCACGATGTCGGGATAGCGTTCGGCAAAGCTCGTAAGGATTGGTTCGATATGCTTCTGCGCCGCCGAGCGGAACGTGTGCACGCGAACAGTGCCCGCCGGTCGTTCGCCAGCAATTCTTGTCTGTGCCAGGGCTTCACCCAACTCGAACGCCGCGGGTCGAACGCGTCGGAACAGGTTCTCGCCAACCTCCGTCAGTGATACGTTCCTGGTCGTTCGGTGGAGGAGCCTCATTCCCACCCGTTCCTCAAAGCTGCGGATCATCTGGCTAAGTGCCGATGGCGACACACCGAGCACCTCTGCGGCGCGGCTGAAGCTCAGGTATTCGGCAACGGCGATGAAGGCGCGCATTTGATTGTAGTCGTTGCCCGCCGGCAGCTTGTCCACCAACATGTCTTGCATTGTTAAGTTCATCTAACAAGGACATTCACTTTCCTGCGGATTATACAGTGCCAGCCGATATGGCAAGTTCCTTCTTGTCGAAAACGAAGGAGCATTTCATGACCACTTGGTTCATCACCGGCATTTCACGCGGCCTTGGGAAAGCACTGGCCCAGGCAGGGCTAGCAAGGGGCGATACTGTCATTGGAACGGTCCGCGGGACCGACCTGCCTATAGAAGACGGTCCGGGTCGGTTGCACATTCTTTCGGCCGACCTTAGCGACGGCGAAGCGGCGGAGGCTGTCACACGTCAGGCGTTTGAGATCGCGGAACAGATTGACGTTATCGTCAACAACGCGGGCTATGGCCTGCTCGGCGCGCTCGAGATGGCAGCCAACGAGGATGTCGCAAGGCTTTTTGCCGTCGACGTCTTCGGGCCATTCCGCATCATCAAGGCAGCCCTGCCGCATTTGCGAGCGCAGGGACGTGGTCATATCGTCAATGTCACCTCTATCGCAGGCCGCGCTCCTGGCGTCGGAACCGCCATGTATTCTGCCGCCAAAGCTGCCCTAGAAGGGATGTCGGCGGCCCTTGCGTTGGAGGTCGCGCCTTTCGGTATCAAAGTCACAGCGGTCGCCCCGGGTGCATTCCGCACGGATTTCCTATCGGGCCACTCAATCCGAAAGAGCGATGCCGCCGGTGAAGCGTACGCGCAAACGGTCGGGAAGAGTTCAGCAGCCTTTGACGCTGCCCATGGCCGACAGGTCGGCGATCCGGTTCTCGCCGCGCAGGCAATCCTGGCTCTCGTGGACTCCGATAAGCCTCCGCTCCATCTCTTACTGGGAAGCGATGCTCTCCGGCGCGCGCGAAGCAAAATCGATCACGTCGCCGAGGAGATCGACGCATGGGAGACCATCACACGCAGCACTGATTTCGTGGACGCATAGGGCAGGCGGGTTGTTTCCGAGCCTCGGTGTTGTCAAGGTCGCTCGCTCACCTCGGGAACACTCAACTGCAGGCTGGCCTCGATAATAGGGGCAATAATCTCGTCGCCCTGCTCTGGAGTCGGCCCGGTAAAGCGACCGCCAAAATGGGCGAGCGACTTCCGGCGAGGAAGACGCCTTCACCACGTTAGCGGTGGCCCAATCAGCGTTTGCAAAGCACGCATTTGCGGAGTTGAAGGGCTCCAGTTTGTTGACCGAGGCGCAGTGGGTATCGGTAGATTCTGGCTTAGTCTCGTCTCTTGAAGTTCACGGCGATGATGACGACTACGGCGATCGAACAGCCGTTTGGCCCATACTATGCAGCATGCTCCATTGGCGAAGCGCTGCGATGTTCGGAAACACACCATTCTATGAGGGTTTGCATACGAGCGTAGAAGCAGGGATTGAGGCCGTACTGTGCTCGGCGATGTTTCTTGCCCTCGATGCGTTTCACACGAAGGCCTTGGGTTCCGGCGAGACGCGCGGCAAATGGAACCAGAGTGCAAGGTAGGGCGGAGGAGTTCGAATGGTTTCGAGAATGCTTCGATGGGGCGATTGCGCTCTCGGCAGACCAACACATCTCAGTGTTGGCCAAGAACGCGTACGCAATAAGTTCCTGGCTGGGCTCTGCGGCGAGCACGTCTGATGACCCGCTTTTGCATGCGGTATTACGTTCGGCCTTCGCCAGCAACGAGCTTCGGAGTATCCCCGTTGTCCGATGGCGGTTGTTGCACCGTGATGATAGAAGGAGGGTAGAGGCTTGCGCGAAGGAGTATTGTCTTGGCCGAGGCGATAAGCGGTTTCTACCTTGTGGCATTTGCTTCATAATCCGGATATTTCCCACCTGGAGAGAAAAGGAAGCTCAGTCATGGGTAAGCTGGTCCCGGTAGCGCTTGGCCTGATCACAAGCGCTCTCTTCAATATGCCAGCCCAGGCATTTCCGGCAATCAGCCCACCCGGGATCAAACCACCGCAGCAGGTAGAATCCCTACAATGGCGTCATGGAGACAGCGGCCTCTACGGCGGTTACGTTGCGATCGTCGGCGGCGCATTAACACAGCCGCACTACGGTCCGTACCTCGCAACATATTACGGCTCCTCCTACAGATATCAGCATCGGCCGCATGGCTATTATAGGCCGTACCACCAGTATGAACCGTCGGTCGCCTATGAGGGTGGGAGCCATGTGAGTTGGTGCTTTGCGCGCTATCGTACGTACAGGGCATTCGACAATACTTTCCAGCCCTACTATGGACCCCGTCTCCAATGTGTCGGACCCTATAAATGGCGCTAACCGCTAGCCTGCCGTTCGCCCCCAAGCGACACGCCCGTCTCGCGGTAATGTCCACCGACACGAGCTAGAGGCCCGTTTGCCGGCATCGCCCGCCGCGAACCGCGTCATATGCGACCGTGATTGCCTTTTCGCCAGACAAGTGTCGGAATCGACTTCGCTTACTCGTCTTTACAACGTGGCTTCCTTTGACGGGCCAAGGCGCAGAACGATGGGAGGCCGAAATGAAGAGGACAAAGGTTCGGTTGGAAGACCGGGGGCTGGTCGAATGCCCACGATGGCATGACGGCGAGCTGTGGTTCGCGGATTGGACAAGCGGCGAAATTCTCGCCTTGAGCGAGCACGGAACTGTTAGAGTGGCGACAACCGCGAAAGCTCCGCCCCTGTCGTTCGACTTCGGACCACAGGGCGACATGTACGTCATCGCGTCCGGGGCATCGCATTTGCTGCGGTTCAACGGCTCCGGAGTTGAAGAGTTCGCCTGGTTGGGAGCGGATGGTTGGAACGAGATCGTGATCGATCCGAAAGGCCGCATCTACGTCAACGGACCCGCGATCCTGCTGATACATCCCGACGGGACGGTCGAAACACAAGCGGAAGGCTTTCAGTTTCCGAACGGAATGGCTCTCTCTCCGGACGGCCGCACACTGGTTTGCGCCGAAAGCTGGGCGAAACGGCTGACATCGTTTGACGTCGCCGCCGACGGGAAACTCTCAAATCGAAGGGTTTGGGCCGATCTTGTCGGGCCGCCCGATGGCATATGTTTCGACACCGAAGGCGCGATCTGGTACGCCGACGTACCCAATGCCTGCTGCCGCAGGGTTCGTGAAGGCGGGGAGCTACTCGATGAAGTGAAGCTCGATCGCGGCGCATTCGCCTGCATGCTGGGCGGACCTGATCGAACCACCCTATACGTAACTGCCGCCAAATGGTTCGGGATGGACAAGATGGACCAGATGGGCGGAACTGGCCAGGTCTTGTCCGTCGAGGTCGAGACGGCCGGGGCGGGATGGCCTCACGGCTAGCCGGCATCTAGCGGCATCGGGACACAAGATCGGATCCTGAGGCGGCAAAGGGACGAGAAGCCACAAGCCTGGGACCCATTGGTTCCAATAACTGGGACTTTAATGTTCTTGGAACCATCCTGGAGCGTCAAAGGGGCAAACGGTGTTCGAGGCGTTCGCATCGCGCGTTGCGGTATCTCTTTCGATGCAAGATTTGGGCATGGACGATGGCCATTTTCTCCACGGCCCGGGACCTCAGCACCCTGTCTAAGTGGGAGATATTGGCGCAGCAACCGATTGGTGTTTTCATTCGAACCGCGCTGCCAGGGTGATCGAGAATCGCACAAGTAGATCTAAATGTCAGCGGCCATTGCCAGTCGCTGGCTTTGTGTCGGGTGACAGGGTTACCTGAAAAATAGACCCTATATGGTATAATCAGATCATCATATCCTCTATGAGATATAGGGTGCTCAGGTTCGCTTAGAACACTCGCTTTCGAATTCTTTGGTCAGTGCCAGCGTTTGGGCCCTTGCGATCAACGTCTTGGCATAGTCTTCCGGCATCGGCATGTCCTGCAAGAGATTTCGCCACTCATCTGCGGCTTGCTCCACGACGTGCCTGACTTCTTTCGTTGCCCTTTTCTCAGGTACACCGCACAGCGACGCCGCTCTCTGGAAGCGCTGACTGGTGATGATGTGGCTGTCGTGCGTGCCGCGAAACCGCAACGCCATTTTGTCCGACGGGTCGTAAACGACGCTCGCGACGATATCGTAGGCAGGACTTAACTGGCCTTCGCATGGCGTCGGGTACCACAGCGACCAGTTCTTGGTATGCGCATCGGTGTTGCCCATCAGAATGTTGGCTGCGACGCGACGGACCGATTGCAAAAATGCCTGTGTCCCGCCGCCCAATCGGGTGGCGATGGCCATGATCGTCTCTTCGTTCGCTGCCGAATATTTGCGGTCTGGCTGGTCACCCAACACCTGCAGGAAGTCCTCCACATGGACGCGCCTTCCACCCTCCTGCCGGTCGAAGCGCTTTACCGCCAGCGCCAGGTCGCCGCCTTTCAGCAGACCCGCCTCGACGCCCACCAGATCGGAGATCGGAACCAGCTCGAAGTCCGGTACCTCTACACCGACAGCCTTGGCCAGCATCATAGACGAATACTCGACTTCCGGCAGGCACCGGTACCGCTCGCTGGGCAGCTTGGCAATGATGTCACCTATTCCACCAATGGCCGGAATCGTCAGGCGTTGGTCCTGCTTCTGCATGGACATCTTTAGCTGCACACCAGCCAGAGAAAAGCGAATTCCAGAAGACGTCGTCGATGGCTCGGTAGGCAAGGTTGCGGGCAATGGGTTGGCTTCCTCACCTCGTACAAGGACCGCGCCCGGCAGGTCGCCACCCAACCAACGGAGAACGTCGAAATCGGTGGTCGAGCCGGTCGGCATGCCGCGCAGTACCAGGTCCTTCAACGCGCCTTCTGGAAGCAGGTTGGCGAACCAGGGATGAATGTCCCTGCCAGGTTTGCGCATTGAGCCATCGCGCAGCAACGCGATCGTCTGATCTTCATCTCCGTAGCGGAGGAGGGACGAACTGAGGATCGGCCTATACTGCCCCAGTTCGATATAGGCTTCGTCGATATCGAAGCGCACGATGCCACTCTCGTCGCGCACGAGTGAGCCGACGCGCACCTCGTGCGCACCAGCGGCCAGATAAACGCCAAGGAGGTCAAATTTGCTCATACATTCGGCCCACGATCATCGTCATCACCATCATCATTGGCGTCGGGGATGAACAGTTCGTCCCGGACGCTCTTCACTGGCTCCGGAACCTGCTGATGATCGCGATGCAGGTGCTGTTGCACCACGTTGCGCACCGAGCCGATAACCCTTCGCGGGATTATGACGATCTCAGCATCGAGGGCTGCGCAGACAGAGCGCAGGGTTGCGAGTTCGACGTTGGCGGTGCCGTTTTCGATGCCGGAGATCGTAGCTTGCTTTGTACCCGCAAGATCGGCCAAGGATGCCTGAGACATCTTTTTCGATTTACGCAGTTCCCGCACAGTCTGAGCCAAATCCATCGTCATAAACCCTTTAAAGGTATAGTCGTGAACATTTATACCTTAAACGGGGCATAACGCGCAAGCGTCGATAACAAGCATTGTCGGCCAACTACACCAACGCAGGCGAGCCGTTTTGAGCTTCTAGCAGTGACGTCCTGGAAGTTACGGCTTCGAAGTCCTATTAGCCCGACCAAGGCATATTGACGATCACGCCGCAGAACCGCGCTTTTCCAACCGTGGGTCCTGGCTTGTCATAAGCGTTCAGCTTGAGCGACGCCTACAAGGAAGCGTAGTCGATGAATGACAAATCGGTCTTGTGCTACGCCCGGAAATGACAACCCGTCTGTAAGTATATGACGCCGACCGACGTCCGGTGGCTGGTGGCTGGCGGCGGCAGGTACTATGGCTACGCTGGCTTCCGGATTAAGCGACGGCCAAATATTGCATCAATGCCAGGGGCACCGAGTAGATGGCACCGGTTCAGGCCATATCACGATGCGTTGTCGAGCGCGTCCCGCTGCTTGAGCAGCTGCTCGTATAGTGCCTGCTGCTCTTCAAGGTGCTCCTGAATTAAGTCGTCATCCGACGCGCCGCTGACACCGGCAGCCTGCTCGATGAGGGTCCTGATGTTCTCGCTGACTTCGGCAATTCTGGCCTCGAGATCTTCTCGTTCTGTGGAGGCAGCCATCGATGCTATCCTTTCGATGATGATCATCTGCACAAGCGGTGCCACGTATTGTCGATTTCGATGCCAAGCGCCGGCCATGGGGCGCGGCTCTAACGCCGCGCGCCACGAGGTGGCGGTCAGACGAGGTCGAAACGGTCCTATAGCCGCTCAGACGAGGGCGAAACGGAGAAAAGCAGTATCGCCAAAAGCAATTTCAATATCCCCAGGCGTGACGAGTTCGATCGCACCGCACAGCGTGCCCGTTGTGATGAGCGCCCCGGCCTTGAGCGACGTGTTCGGCCGCAGGCCATCGTTGGCGTAGTCCAAAAGCCATGCAAGCACATCGCCCTTCGGATGCTGAGCTGGCGCGTCGAAGATTGGCTGGCCGTTGAACGTTATCTTGAGCGGCGTGCCGCTTGCCCCATCGATGGCCGACTTTTCCACCCGAGGACCGAGCACATAGCCGCTATTTCCTAGCCGATCGGCCAGGAATAGCAGGAACGAGATCTTGCCGCTCTCCTCGACCGCGCTCGCCAGAAGTTCCGCGCCGAGATGAACAGCGTCGATCGTATCGACGATGTCGGCGCGGCTGTAGCTGCCCTCGCGGCGGATCGGCAGGTCGCGGCCCAGGCGCACAGCGATCTCTGCCTCGAACTTGGTGCCTCTCTGCCAGGGAATCCGCGCTCCAGAGTCGGCTTGCACATAGGGATGCAGTGGCGCGGTCACGGCCTGCCCATCGGGCGAGACGGTCACTTTCCAGGCATTGCTTTCGATAGCCTCATCGGCGACAAGAAAATTCTGTGCGTCCATTGCGTGCCTGAGATCGGCAGGCAGCGCAAATTCGGCCGTCGGCGCCTGGGTTTGTGAGCGGCGCAGGCCGTGTAGTTTTGCTGCAAGCGCACGCGGATCAAAGGGTGCGGCGGCTGAAGCTGCCATAAGGTCTCCTCCATTTTTCTTTGAGTCGCGAGCCTATAGCTAACGCTAAGATGGTGCGAGGGGTCTCGATGGAAAGAAGGCTATGCCATCGCCGCATGCCAAGCCTGGCGGTAGGCTCCGAGCCCGGGTATGGCGCTCGGCGCAATACGCCGCTCGCCGCCGGCAGGCGGCTTGATACCGGTCAAAAGGGCGGCACCCTGGCTCGTACCGGTCGATCCGGGGATGGCGATGACATCGCGGTTGGTTAGTGCGGCAAGCAGCATCAGATAGAAATCGTTGAGTGCAAAAGGTCCTTCGACGATAACCGGGCCTTGCGCGCCAATCAGATCGAGGCAGGCCTGGTTCATCAATGCGAGATAGAGGCATAGCGCGGCATACCGCTCGTCGCCGGTCGCGCTCTGCGCGTTGACCCAGCGTGCGCTTTTGCCGGGGAACGGTCCGGCGCCGGGTACAACGTTCGGAAGCAGCATCAGACCTTTCACGATGACCTGCCCGATTGCCGAGGCAACCTCTTGCTTGTCGACATGTCCGATCTCGCCTGAGATCGTTTCAAATTCGCGTCCGCCCATGAACCGGGAGGAGGGAACAGCGCGGCCATAGGCATCGACATTGGCAAGTGTGTCGCGCTTGGGATCGAGATGATCGAGATCTCCGCCGACACCGAAATTGATCACCCATGTGCCTGTCGAGACAACTGCGAACGGTGCTGCTCGATCAATCAGATGCGGCAGAAGTGACGCGTTGGAATCGTGAATGCCACAGTAGACAGGGATCTCACGGGTGAGGCCGATCGCTTCGGCAATATCAGGCAGAACCGGCCCGAGCGGATCGAAGGCAGAGCGGATCGGCGCCATGAGATCGCGGACGCCAAGCGCGTCGACCAGCGAGGAATAGCGGCCCTCACGCGGGTTCCAGAGATCGGTGTGGCAGCCGAGTGAGGTCACCTCGTTAGACACAATGCCGGTCAGTCGCGCTGTCCAGTATTGCGGATAGGTGAGGATCGTTACGACCTTGGCAAAGTCATCGGGGAAGGCGGTCTTCTGGTAATGAAGCTGTGCGCCGATATTCAGGCCCATGGTTTGGTGCGGCGAAGAGGTTTCCTCGAAGGGGGGGCGCAGCCGCGCGTAGGCATCGCGAATATCGGCGGGATATTCGTGTTCGTAATCGAGCACCGGCATGGCCAAATTGCCGGCCTTGTCGAGAAGCGCAGCCGACGCTCCATGGGTGGTGATCGAGATGGCGTCGAAACCAGGCTCCTTGGCGAAGGAGCGAAGGGCATCCAACGTGAAGGACCAGAGCTTGTCGATATCGTAGTGCGGATAGAGACCGTCACTGAGGACCGTGTTCGGGGTCCTCGCCTCTGCGACCTCCGCGCCGGTCGCGCTGTCCAGGACCACCACTTTGGCATTGGTCTTGCCGATATCGAGAACGGCGATGCGGCTGTAGTTCGATGTCATGGCATATGGAAGACAGTGACGAGGTCGCTCTGGACGGGAGAATTGTCCGGGTTGGTTGCCATGATATCAGCCATGTGCGTCCACCACTTCTTCATGACAGGATGCTCGGGCAGGCTTGCCATCGTATGATCGGCGCGACGTGTCAGAACGCCGAACAGCGTGTTCGTTTCGCGGTCGAGATGGATCGAGTAGTCGCTGGCGCCGGACTGGTGCAGCAGATCGATCAGTTCCGGCCAGATTTCGTCGTGCCGCTTCCTGTACTCGGCTTCCATGCCGGGGTTGAGCGTCATCTTGAAGGCGTGTTTTTCCAGCGTCATTTGGAGCTCATGGCTTTGAGGCGGCGGGCGACGATCGGGATCGCGATGGTGATGATCAAAAGCAGGCCGATGAAGATCGACATGACGATGCCGGGGACATTCAACAGGCCGAGCCCGAAGGTGACGAGGCCCATGACGAAGGCGGCGATGACGACGCCACCGATCTTGCCCGAGCCGCCGAGGATCGAGACACCCCCGAGTACGACCATGGTGACGACTTCGAGTTCCCATCCCTGGGCAATCGAGGGACGGGTAGAACCAAGGCGCGAGGTCAGGCAGACGGCGGCAACGCCGCTCATGACGCCGGTCAGGATGAAGAGGATGAATTTCACGCGCTCGACCGGAATACCCGAGAAGCGGGCGGCGAAGTCGTTATTGCCGATCGTATAGACCTGGCGGCCGAAATTCGTGGCATGCAGCAGGATCGCAAAGGCGATTGCCAGCACAATGAAGAGCACGAATTCGAAAGAGAAGACCCAAAAGACGTAACCCTGGCCGAAGAAGGCGAAATCCTCCGGATAACCGCCATAGGCCTGGTCGCCGAGGACGATATAGGAAATGCCGCGGAACAGGCTCATCGTGCCGATCGTGACGACGATCGACGGCAGCTTCATGACGGAGACGAGAAAGCCGTTGAACATGCCGCACAGCAGGCCGACGCCAAGGCCGATGAGGACCAAGCCGGGTGCTCCGACGCCGACTTGCGCTGCCGCTCCCATGGCTGTCGAGGCTAGCGCAATGATGGCGGCAACCGAAAGGTCGATCTCGCCGGCAATGACGAGCAGCGCCATGGCAAAGGCGATCATCGCCTTTTCCGTGAAGTTGAAGGTCGCGTCCGACAGGTTCCAGGCGTCCAGGAAGTAGGGGGATGCCAGAGAGTTAAAGATGAAGATCAGGACGGCGACCCCGAAGAGCAGAACTTCCCAGCTCGACATGATGCGCTTGAACGGCGTGCCGAGGCGATCGGGGATGACGCGCTTTTGGCTCGGCGTGGAAACGACGGTGCTCATGCTGCCACCTCTGCGGGGATCTCTGCTGCGGCCTTGTCGCGCAGGATGATGCGACCACGATTGCGCTCGCGCCTTGCGTTGAAGACGACGGCGAGAATGATGACGGTGCCCGAAATCGCCATTTGCGTGAACGGTGAGATGCCGATGACGGGAAGTGCGTTCTTGATGACGCCGAGGAACAGAGCTCCAAGCACAGTGCCGATGACCGAGCCGACACCTCCGGCAATCGAGATGCCGCCGATGACGCAGGCCGCAACGCTGTCGAGTTCGAAGCCGCTGGCGATATCGACATAGGCGACGGCGTAGCGCGCGACCCAAAGATAGCTTGCAAGGCCGGCGAGCGCGCCCGACAGAACGAAGGCGAGGAACTTCGTCCAGCCGACATCAATTCCGGCGTACACTGCAGCCGTTGGATTTCCCCCCGCAGCATAGGTGGAACGCCCGAACTGGCTGTATTTCAACAGCATGTAGATCAGGGCGACAATGACGATCGCAGCCCAGCTGAGCACCGGCATGCCAAGGACGACAGTGCGCGGAACGTTGAGGAATGTCGGCGTCATCTGGTGCGCGTTGACCCATTCGCCGCCAGACAGCACGAAAGCCATGCCGCGATAGATGGTGAGCGTACCGAGCGTGACGACGATCGGCGGAATTTCCAGTGCCCAGACGAGGAAGCCATTGATCGCACCGAGAAAGGCGCCGATCAGGATCGCCGCGAGGATGAGTACGATGAGCGGCAGGTCGGGATAGGCGGCATTCATCATCGCGATCGCCATGCCCGTGAAGGCAAGGTTTGCAGCAACCGACAAGTCGATCGACTTGGTGAGAATGACTGTCATCTGCGCGAGCGCAAGGATGATGAGGATCGACGTGTCATTGAAGATTGCGGCGAGGTTGCCGGGCGTTGCGAAGTCCTGGGCTCTTGTCGAGAAGATCGCGACCATGACCGCGATGATGACAAAGAGCAGCGTTTCGCGCTTTTTTAGGAGTCTAGACATTCCGATTACCTCAAGCATTACCGGTCGCGGCGCGAACCAGCGTCTCCGGCGTCAGATCCTTGCGTTCGAAGAGACCGGCCATCAGGCCTTCCTTCATCACGAGGACGCGGTCGGACATTCCGATGATCTCCGGCAGTTCCGACGAGATCATAATGATCGATAGGCCCTCGGCGGCAAGCTCGCTGATAAAACCGTGCACGGCGGCCTTCGAACCGATGTCGATGCCCTTGGTCGGTTCATCGAGGATGATCACCTTGGGCAATGTCGCCAGCCATTTACCGATCACGACCTTCTGCTGGTTGCCGCCAGATAGCGTTCCGACAGGAACGGAGAGGGCTGCAGCGCGCAGATCCAGGCGTTCGGCATATTTGCGAGCGAGCGCAAATTCATTGGCCGCCTTCAGAAAGCCCTTGCGCGATGTACGCGTGAGTGATGGCAAGGTTATGTTCTGGTAGATCGGCATTGGCAGGGCCAAGCCGTGTCGGCCACGCTCCTCCGGCACATAAACGATGCCGGCTCGGATCGCATCAAGCGGGGAATGGACTGAAAGCGACTGCCCCTCAAGCTTCAGCGTGCCGGATGCAGGCCTGGTGATACCGAAGAGGGATTGGCACAGCTCGGAACGACCCGCACCGATCAACCCGTAGACGCCAAGGATCTCGCCCTTTCGAAGCGTGAACGAAATGTCGCGAAACTCGGTCGGGTGACAGTATTTCTCGACTTCGAGCACCGGGCCGCCGATCGCCACGTCGACCTTGGGAAATGCATTCTCGACATCGCGGCCGACCATGAGCCGGACGATATCATCTTGCGGCGTCTGCTTGAGTTGGCCGTGGCCAACAGCGCGGCCGTCGCGGAAAACGACGAAGTTATCGGCAATCTCGTAAAGTTCGTCGAACTTGTGGCTGATGAAGAGGATGGCTTTGCCCTGCGCCTTCAGCCCCTGGACAATGCGGAAGAGGTCATCGATTTCCTTGCGCGATAATGCTGCGGTCGGCTCGTCCATGATGACGATGCGTGCTTCGATCGAAAGCGCTCGCGCGATGGCGACGAGATGGCGCTGAGCAATCGAGAGATCCTTGAGGCGGATCGTCGGATCGATATTGCTTTCAAGCGAATGCAGCAATTCCTTAGAGCGACTGTTCATCAACTTCCAGTCGATCGTGCGGAACCTTGTGCGCGGGGCATGGCCGAGGAAGATGTTTTCTGCAACCGTCAGCTCATCGAAGAGCACGGTTTCCTGGTGGATGGCGGTGACGCCGACGTCGATGGCGGCCTGCGCATTGGCGAATGTCGTGGGCTTGCCGTCGACGATGATTTCGCCTTCGTTTGGCCGATAGATGCCGGTCAGGATCTTGACCAGTGTTGACTTGCCGGCGCCGTTTTCGCCGATCAGGGCGGTGACCTTGCCCGGATAGAGCGCAATGCTGACATTGTCGAGCGCCTTCACGCCGGGGAAAATCTGCGAAATGCCACGCATTTCCAGAATGGCGGGCGCCTCGTCGGTCTTGAAGCCTGCGACGGGTTGTTGAAGGGCGGTGTTCATCAGCGGTTACCGGTGTCGAATTGGAAGGTCCCGGCGGCTTTAGCCGCCGGGTTCTGTTTCTTGAGCGAATTCAGGCTCAGAAGACCTTCGAGAACTGGTCGATGTTCGACGCATTGTAGACGAACGGGTCGGCCATAGCAGCTTCTCCGTTCTCGCCGATCTTGATCTTGCCCATGCGGCCGGCTTCGATTTCGGTGCCCGGCTTGCCAGTCGCGTCTCCCTTTACGAGATGGTAGGCGATTTGCGTTGCGGAGTAGCCGAGGTCGATCGGGTTCCAGATGGCGAATTCCTTGGTTGCGCCCGACTTGATCGCGCCAGCCATTTCCGACGGCAGACCGAGGCCAGTCACATAGACCTTGCCGACAAGGCCTTTGTCTTCGACGACCTTGGAAGCGGCCAGAACGCCGACCGTCGTCGGAGCGACGATGACCTTGACGTTCGGGTTCGACTTCAGCAGGCCTTCGGCTTCGCGATAGGACTTGTCCGACAGATCGTCGCCGTAAACGGTGGTGACGAGGTTGAGGCCCGGGAAGTCCTTGAGCTGCTTCTTCATCTGGTCGATCCAGATGTTCTGGTTCGTCGAGGTCGTCGTGGCCGACAGGATCGCGAAGTCGCCCTTGCCGCCTTCGAGGTGGTCCTTGGCGAGCGTCAGGCACATTTTGCCGATCAGTTCGTTCGACGACGGGTTCAGTTGCAGGATGCGGCCGTCCTTGTTGACGCCGGAATCCCACGAGATGACCTTGATGCCGCGCTGCTTGGCCTTCTTCAGGGCCGGCACAACTGCATCCGGATCGTTGGCGGAGATGGCGATGGCATCAACACCCTGAGCGATCAGCGAGTTGATGACTTCGATCTGGCCTTCGGCCGTCGTCGAAGTCGGGCCGGTGTAGATCACTTCTACGCCGCCGAGTTCCTTGGCCGCTTCCTGGGCGCCCTTGTTCGCAGCCTCAAAGAAGCCGTTGCCGAGCGATTTTACCACAAGACCAATCTTGACGTCTTTGGCGCTAGCCGCGCCGGCCATCATGGCGACGGCAAACGCCACGCCGATTGCAAGTGTCTTTGCGAGTTTCATGCTTCATCCTCCCACGTTGATAAGACTTGACTACATCCTGACGGCGCCACTCACGCGACCGACGAGGAATCCTCCTTCGCTTGCGAGACCGTGCTCGCTATGACGAGCTTGATGCCCGCATCTTCGATCATCCGGACGGAGTCTTCGGGAACACCGTCGTCAGTGATGATTGTCGAAACGCGGTCGAGCGGGCACAGAATGAGGCTCGACCGGCGGTGAAACTTGCTGGAATCGACCATCACGACCAACTCGTCGGCCTGATGCATCAGCTTCTGCTCGCTCTGAATGATTTGCGCGTCGGCTTCCATGATGCCGAGCGGGCCGACGCCCTGCGCACCGATAAAGAAGCGGCGGGCGTAAAAATTGCGGATCGCATCGTTGTCGAAGGGCGACAGGATCAGGCTCTGCTCTCGGTAGATGACGCCACCTGGCACCGTCACCGTATTCTTCGAGTGCTTGACCAGGTGCTCGGCGATCGCAAACGAGTTGGTCATCACCTGCATGCGATGGGCCGCCATGAAGTGCACCATCTGGAACGTGGTCGTGCCGCCATTGATGATGATGGCATCGCCCGGATCGCACAGATCAACGGCTGCCCGCGCGATTGAGCGCTTTTTATCGATGTTGACTGATTCCGAAACCCGAAAGGGGCGTCCAGCGAGATTTCCGAGCTGCGGCGGGTGCACGGCTTCGGCGCCGCCACGCACACGCCGGATCTTTCCCTGCACGTGAAGGGCCGCGATGTCACGCCGGATCGTCGCCTCGGACGCCTCGGTCAGTTCGGATATATCCTGAATCGTGACGACCGACTTTTCCTGAACGGCGCTCAATATGATGCGATGGCGTTCGCGTTCGTGCATGGGGTTCCTCCTAGCTTGCTTATTTCGCAGTTGTGAGAATGTGTCAATCAAAAACGATCATAAAATTTCATATTGCGTTGCAACATAATCGAATTTGATCGTTTTCGATTGACAATGTCCATTTCGATGAGCGATACCGTCACCGCAAAGGAGCGCTGAGTTCGTTCGCGCTTCCAAGAAATTTTACATGGGAGGATGACATGGCGGCAACCGTCCGGCTTCTTGACAACCGTTGGGACGACTCATACGCGGCAGGCCTCGATGAGCCCGGTAAGCTGCTGTATCGCTCGAATCTGCTTGGCGCAGACAAGCGCATCACCAACTATGGCGGCGGCAACACCTCTGCCAAGGTGATGGAAACCGATCCGCTGACTGGCGAAAAGGTCAAGGTTCTCTGGGTCAAGGGTTCCGGCGGCGACGTCGGCACTATCAAGCTCGACGGATTTGCGACGCTCTATCAGGACAAGCTCGACTCGCTAAAGGCGATCTACAAGGGCGTCGAGGACGAGGACCGCATGGTCGGCTTCCTGCCGCATTGCACCTACAACCTCAACAGCCGCGCTGCCTCGATCGACACGCCGCTACACGGTTTCGTGCCCTTTAGGCATGTCGACCACATGCATCCGGATGCAATCATCGCAATTGCTGCCTCGAAGAACTCCAAGGAACTGACGAAGCAGGTTTTTGGCGACGAAATCGGCTGGCTGCCATGGCGCCGTCCGGGCTTCCAGCTCGGCCTGGACCTCGAAGCCTTCGTCAAGGCGAACCCGAATTCGAAGGGCGTCGTGCTCGAAAGCCACGGTCTCTTTACCTGGGCAAACGATGCCAAGGCCTGCTACGAGCTGACGCTCGAGATCATCAACAAGGCGATCGTCTGGTTTGCCGAAAAGACGGAAGGCAAGACGATCTTCGGTGGCGCCGCTACGCAGAGCCTGCCGGTTGAAGAGCGCCGCGCCATTGCAGCCCGCCTGATGCCCGAAATCCGTGGCCGCATCGGCAAGGCGGAGCGCAAGCTCGGTCACTTCGACGACCAGGAGGCCGTGCTCGAATTCGTCAACTCCAAGAACCTGCAGCCGCTAGGCGCGCTCGGTACCAGCTGCCCGGACCACTTCCTGCGCACCAAGATCCGCCCACTGATCGTCAATTTCGACCCGGCAAAGCCTGACGTGGATGCGATCGTTGCCGGTCTCGACCAGGCGCTCGAAGACTACCGCGCCGACTATGCGCGCTACTACAACGATTGCAAGCATGCCAATTCGCCCGCCATGCGCGACGCGAACCCGGTTATCTTCCTCGTTCCTGGCGTCGGCATGCTGTCGTTTGCCCGCGACAAGGCGACTGCCCGCATCGCCAGCGAGTTTTACGTCAACGCCATCAATGTCATGCGCGGTGCTTCGACCGTTTCCGAATACCAGGGTCTGCCCGAGCAGGAAGCATTCGACATCGAGTACTGGCTTCTCGAAGAAGCCAAGCTCCAGCGCATGCCGAAGCCGAAGAGCCTTGCTGGCAAGGTTGCCTTCGTCACTGGCGGTGCCGGCGGCATTGGTCGTGCAACGGCTGCCCGCCTGATCGGCGAGGGTGCTTGCGTGGTGCTTGCCGACATCGACCAGGATGCACTCGACAGCACAAAGGCCGATTTCGCCAAGCAATTCGGCGCGGATGCCGTTCGCGGCGTCAAGCTTGATGTGACCAAGGAAGACGCCGTTCTCTCGTCCTTCGCGGAAGCATGCGTCGAATTCGGTGGTGTGGATATCCTCGTTTCGAACGCAGGTATCGCTTCGTCTGCGCCGATCGAAAGCACCGAGCTTTCGATGTGGAACAAGAACATCGACATTCTGGCGACCGGCTACTTCCTGGTGTCGCGCGAAGCCTTCCGTCTTTTCCGCAAGCAGAACCTCGGCGGCAACGTCGTATTCGTCGCGTCCAAGAACGGTCTGGCATCCTCGCCGAACGCTGCGGCCTACTGCACGGCCAAGGCGGCCGAGATCCATCTTGCCCGTTGCCTGGCGCTCGAAGGCGCAGAAGCCGGGATTCGCGTCAACACCGTCAATCCGGATGCGGTTCTTCGCGGATCGAAGATCTGGAGCGGCGAATGGCGCGAACAGCGTGCCGCATCGTCAAAGATCGAGATCAACGAGCTCGAAGAGCATTACCGCAAGCGTTCCATGCTGAAGCTCAATGTCTTCCCTGAGGACATCGCCGAAGCAATCTACTTCCTGGCGTCTGATCTCTCGGCGAAATCGACCGGCAACATCATCAACGTTGATGCCGGCAACGCGCAGAGCTTCCCGCGCTAAGTCCAACTCTGCGGCGGGCGCCATGCCCGCCGCTTCTTATCCACATGTGTCGGGAGGAAACCATGGCCGAGTTCAAGATCGCGCAGGACCTGATTGCGCAAGAAAACGACAAGCGCGCGTCCGCGCTGAAATCCGACTACGAAGCACTTGGCGCCAATCTTTCACGCCGTGGCATCGACATTGAAAACATCACACGCCGCGTATCCGAGTTCTTTGTCGCCGTTCCGTCCTGGGGCGTAGGCACTGGCGGTACGCGCTTTGCCCGCTTTCCAGGCACTGGTGAACCGCGCGGCATCTTTGACAAGCTGGACGACTGCTCCGTCATCAACGAGCTGACGCGCGCCACCCCGAACGTCTCCCTCCACATTCCGTGGGACAAGACCGATGCCAGGGAACTGAAGGCAAAGGGCGATGCGCTCGGCCTCGGTTTCGACGCGATGAATTCGAACACCTTCTCCGACGCGCCAGGCCAGAAGCATTCCTACAAGTATGGTTCGCTCAGCCACACTGATGCCGCAACGCGTATACAAGCCGTCGAGCACAATCTCGAATGCATCGAGATTGGCAAGGCGATCGGTTCCAAGGCACTGACCGTCTGGATTGGGGACGGCTCCAATTTCCCCGGCCAGAGCAACTTTACCAAGGCCTTCGAGCGTTACCTTGCGTCGATGGCCGACATCTACAAGGCACTGCCGGACGACTGGAAGCTGTTTTCCGAGCACAAAATGTACGAGCCGGCCTTCTACTCGACGGTCGTGCAGGACTGGGGCACCAACTACCTGATCGCCCAGACGCTCGGCCCCAAGGCGCAATGCCTGGTCGACCTGGGCCATCACGCGGCGAACACCAACATCGAAATGATCGTTGCCCGTCTGATCCAGTTCGGCAAGCTCGGCGGATTCCACTTCAACGATTCGAAGTATGGCGACGACGACCTCGATGCCGGTGCGATCGAACCGTACCGTCTGTTCCTTGTGTTCAACGAGCTGGTTGATGCCGAGCAGCGTGGCGTCAACGACTTCAATCCGGCCCACATGATCGACCAATCGCACAACGTGACCGATCCGATCGAAAGCCTGATCAACAGCGCCAACGAAATCCGCCGCGCTTATGCGCAGGCTCTGCTTGTCGACCGCAAGGCGTTGGCCGGCTATCAGGACGAAAACGACGCGCTGATGGCAACCGAAACCCTGAAGCGCGCTTACCGTTCTGACGTTGAGCCGATCCTGGCGGAAGCGCGCCGCCGCGCCGGCGGTGCGATCGATCCGGTCGCAACCTACCGCGCAAGCGGCTACCGCAGGAAAGTTGCTGCTGAGCGTCCGGCTTCGGTTGCCGGCGGTGGCGGCATTATCTGATCCTTAAGCCTCCCAAGGCTGGTTTGTCGGGCCGCTGTCTATGGGACGGCGGCCCGATTCCGTTTTATGGCTTCCATTCGCCGGCGATCTGCCGGGTGGCGATGTTCAGTCGGTTCCAGACGTTGATGTTGGCGATGGCGATGACGAGGGCCGCCAGGCTCTTGCCATCGAAATGCCGCGCGGCTTCGTCCCAGATGTCATCGGGCACCGGGTCGGCGCGATCGCTGACGCGAGTGACCGCCTCCGTCAAGGCAAGGGCTGCCCGTTCGGCCGGCGTGAAGTACGGCGTGTCGCGCCAGGCGCTGACAGCAAACAGGCGCTCGTCCGTCTCGCCCGCCTTCTTGGCAATGCGCGGATGCCCGTCGATGCAGACACTGCAGCCATTGATCTGGCTGGCGCGCAGATTGAGGAGTTCCAACAGGATTGGCGAAAGACCTGATTTGGCAGGTATTGTCCCGAGGGCATGCAGAGCCTGCATCGCTTCAGGGACGACGACGGCTGGATTTCCCATTCTTGCTTGCATCATATGTCTCCTTGAGGTGTTTTCCAAAATGACGCCGCCGACTGTACTTTGTCACATCGGCCGGTTTTCGTTCGTCATGGAGTTGACGGAACAGGCTGGAGGAATGTGACAATGGATAAAAAAAACTGGCTGGCTGGGGAATTCGAAGCGAACAGGGCGCATCTCAGCGCCGTTGCCTATCGTATGCTGGGCTCCCGCGCGGAGGCCGACGACGCCGTTCAAGAGGCCTGGCTGCGGCTCGGCCGTTCCGATGCTGACACGATCGACAATGTCGGCGGCTGGCTGACGACCGTTGTGGCACGCATCTGCCTGGACGTGCTGCGATCAAGAAAGACGAGGCGGGAAGAGCCGTTTGATCTACCCGTTCATGAGCGCGTCGCAGATACATCCAAGGCGACCGATCCGGAGCGCGAAGTGGCCCTTGCCGATTCCGTCGGCCTGGCGCTGCTCGTCATTCTGGAGACATTGGCGCCGGCCGAGCGCGTCGCCTTTGTACTGCACGATATGTTCGATCTGCCCTTCGACGACATCGCGCCGATCATTCACCGGTCTTCGGCGGCAACGCGCCAGCTCGCAAGTCGCGCCCGCCGTCGGGTCCAGGGCAGGACGGATGTGCCGGAGGCGGACGCCGCGCGCAAGAAGCAGATCGTCAACGCCTTCCTTGCGGCCTCGCGCCTTGGCGACATCAAGGCACTGCTCTCGATCCTCGATCCGCAGGTGGTCTTCACTCCCGACGCTACAGCGATGCGGTATAACCCCTCCGTTCGCGAGCTTCGCGGCGCAAATGCCGTCGCACAAACCTTCAAGGGGCGGGCCCAGGCCGCCCAGCCCGCGCTGATCGATGGAGAGTTCGGGCTGGTGGTCGTTGTGGGTGGACAACTGCGCGTCGTCCTGCTTCTGACTTTCGAAGGGCAGACGATCACTGCGATCGATGCGGTTGCCGCCCCCGAGTATCTTGGACATCTAAAATACGAGTTGCTGGGAGAATAGTGGCGCCGATCCCCAAACGGGCCGATCCGCAAACGGAAAGAGCCGCCGCTTGGTCAGCGACGACTCTCACAGGGGCAGGGAAGCACCCGAAACTTCAGCAATAGCTGCACATGGCCGCTGGGTTGTTGGAGATCACGTTCAGAAATTTGCCCACTGGAGAGGTCCGTTGTTCGCGCTTCTTGGCGGCCGTCTCAAGCAGACGCTTGAAATCGTCAAGTTTCACGCCGTCGGCGCGGAGCACCATGGCGATCAGGGGGTCGCGAAGGGCTTCGGTAATGGTCAGGTCTTCTCTGGTCTTGCTCATGGTTTGCCTCCTTTCGTGGGCGGTAGCCCGTGTTCCACCCCGGCCGCATCATTCAACCACGTTGACTTCTGCGAGGAGTGGTGTTACCGGTAAGTAACAATGCATTTGTTACCGATCGGTCACATGGATGTCAAGGACCTTGTCCGCAAAAAAATCAGAATCATTGAGCCTGCTGTCTCCTGCAAATACTGATGAGAAAATCCCGCCACGGGAGCGCATCGTCTCGACCGCCGCCGAGCTGTTTCGTGAGCACGGCATCCGCGGCATTGGCGTGGATGCGATCGCAGACGCCGCATTGACCAACAAGATGACGCTCTACCGCCATTTTGGCTCTAAAGACGAGCTGGTCTGCGAGACACTGCGGCGCGCTTCGGAAAAAGCCGAGGCGATCTGGCGCGATCTCGAGACGGCCCATCCGGGCGATCCGAAAGGGCAACTCAAGGCATGGGTCGAAGCGCGAACGCAGAGCCTTTGCGGTGAACACGTTGGCTGTGATCTCGCCAATGCCGCCATCGAGCTCAAAGGCGAGGGGCATCCGGCCTATGGCGTGATCGAACGCCACAAGGCAGAGCAACGCGACAGGCTGGAAGCGCTCTGTCTTGCAGCCGGTGCGCGCGAACCGAACCTGCTGGCCGACACGCTGACGCTCCTCCTTGAGGGCGCTCGCGTGACGCGCCAAGCCATGGGCAACGACACATGTTGCAATCATTTCTCCAAGGCCTGCAACGCTGCCATCACCGCTTTTGCGTGATGGCATCCGCCGATCGGCGGGAACCATACGCCTTTACACTCGTTTCGGACGATGTGGGAAGTAAAGGCATGGATTACATCTACCTTCACCGTCTTTATGCAAAGCGAGCCGAACTCGAGGCAAAGCTCGAGCTCTATGAGGCGCGCGGCTGCTTCGGCGACGAAGAGATCGATGACGGCACCGATCAAGAGCTGCGAGAGCGGATCAATGAATTATCTGCTGAGATAGACGTGCTCGAGCATTCGAGCGCACTTTAGTTGCTCGCGTCCAATAACTGGATGGTACGATCGTCGAACTCGCCTTGATAGAGCCGATCGATCACCTTGTGAAAAGGCGATCCATGTTCGCTGATCGCCGCAAAGAGCGTCATGGAAGAGCGCAGCTTGAAATCATCAGGAGAGCCAAAGACTTCGTGCGCGGATTTGCCCTCGATAGCAAGGACGGCTTCGACGCAACGCAGTAGCCTGCCGCCGAGAACGGGATCTGCAAGATAGGCAGCGGCCTCTTCCGCAGATCGGATGGCGTATTTCTCTGCCATGAATGATGAGCCGAGGCCGGCGATCTGAGGAAAGATGAACCACATCCAGTGGGAGCGCTTATGTCCCGCTCTCAACTCCGAAAGCGCCCGCTCATAGTCCCCATTCTGCGCATCAACAAAGCGGTCCAGATTATAGTCAATCTCATCGGGCATCGACGATCCTCCCCTTGCGCATAACTATATCGCAGGGAAGGGTTGTCCATGCCCGCAGCGCGACAGATCCTCAGCAGGATCTGTCTGGGTACGGGCTGTGCTCACGGCAGTAATCGACCGCGGGCAACGATTCCGAGATCGATCCGACAGTTGCCGTGTCGAGGCCCGATGCCATGGGTGCCGTCAAATGGACCGTCAGCCCTGCAATGCCCAGAAGCGCAAAGGCTGCAAGAACGATGAAGCGTTCTGATATTGAAGGTTTGTGCGCATTCACATGCTCAACGTATTCGCGTTCGCCCATGCCGTTCAACTCGTCATCTGTTGCGTGGTGGTGCACCACGTCGCCGTGCGCCGTGTTCCAACTCTCGCCGTTTGTCATTTTGTTAACTCCTACACTGATGCGTACACCGGCACATGATCGTCCTTTCGCCGGCAAACAGCACGCTAGTGCCATGTGTGCTTTCTTGGTCCCCGATTGAAGACCGGATACACAAACGCAGTGTTCATAAAATCGAACCAATCGGTTTGATTTGACTTTAAGGGCTTGGCTCGCCGAATAAATTCGGCTTAGTTCGGCAAGTCAGTCAGATTGTGGATACCCCCATGACGAAAACATTTGGCGCCATGTCCGTCGCGCAGCTTTCCAGTCTCATCCAAACGACAGCTGTCGATCCCATCGAAGTGACAGAAGCCGTGATCGATGGCATCGAAGCACATGCCGATCGGGCGGTTTTCACGACAATCCTGAAGGATCGCGCGACAGAAGAGGCGAAGGCCTCATCGAAGCGAATGAAAGAGGGCCGCTCGCGTGGCATGCTGGACGGCATGCCAATCGCCTGGAAGGACCTCTTTGATATCAAGGGTCGGACAACGACGGCTGGATCAACCGTTCTGGCAAGCGGTCCGGCTGCTCAGGCAGACGCGCCAGTCGTGGCAACGCTGAAGCAGGCGGGCATGGTCTCGATCGGCTGTACCAATATGAGCGAGTTCGCGTTCTCCGGGCTTGGCCTCAATCCGCACTACGATACGCCCCACAATCCGCGCAGCAGCGATGTTCCACGCGTTCCGGGCGGTTCGTCTTCCGGCGCTGGCGTTGCGGTGGCCGCAGGCCTCGTACCGGTGGCGATGGGGACGGATACGGGCGGCTCCGTGCGCATCCCTGCCGCCTTCAACGGCATTGTCGGATATAAGGCGACCCGCAGCCGCTATCCCATGGCGGGCGTCTATCCGCTGGCGAAAAGTCTTGATTCGCTCGGTCCGCTCTGCAGGACCGTTCAGGATGCGGTTTGGATCGACGCTGGAATGCGCGGTGCTGCGGCGCCCTCAATTGTCGCCCGGCCACTCAAGGGGCTCGATATCGTGATCCCTGACAACGTCGTGTTCGATGGTGCGGAAGCCGGGGTTGTTGCGTCTTTCGAGACGGCAGTCGATTGGCTTGCGGCGGAGGGCGCATCGATCAGCCGGATCAAAATCCCGGCTTTTGATGAATTATTGGCGCTCATGGCCCAGTACGGCGCCCTTGTCACGGCCGAAGCCTTTGCGCTTCACTGGCAACGGTTGGCTGGGCCGCAAGCCGCCGACATGGATCACCGCGTCGTGATGCGCATAAGGCTTGGCGAGAAGACAACGCTGGCGAACTATCTTGCGATCCTCGATAAGCGCGAAAGGTTGATAGGTGATGTCGAGCGTCTCGTCGGCGATAGCTTCGTCGCTTTTCCATCTGTCGCCCATGTGGCGCCGCCAATCGCGCCGCTGGAGGCCGACGACGATTTGTTTTTCGCAACCAACGGGAAGACGTTGCGCAACACGCTGCTTGGCAACTTCCTCGATTGGTGCGGCGTATCGATACCGTGCGGTACGGGAGATGCCGACATGCCGGTCGGCTTCCTGCTTTCTGCCGTGGGCAAACGGGACGAGGCGCTCCTGAGCGCTGCGCTTTCGGTGGAGGAGGTTATCCGCGGATAATTCATTTAAGACGGTAGCCATTGCTCCTGGGAGGAGAACATGACTGAAGGCAATTTGGAGAATGGACGTTTTGCAGTTTCGACATGGTCGCTGCATCGGCTGTTGGGGGCGGTCTATCCCTACAGCCCCGATCCGGACAAGAGTGCCACGCGCAAGGAACCCTATGGGCCAGGGCGGTCCGCGTTGACCGATATCCCGGGGCAACTTGCCGACCGTGGCATCGGACGGCTCGAAATATGCTCGTTCCACCTGCCAAGCCTTGAACGCTCCTATCTCGCCGAGATGCGCGCCGCGCTTCAGGACGCTGGGATCCTGCTCCAGACGCTGCTCGTCGAAGATGGGGATCCAAGCCATCGCGAAACCGCCGAGCGTGATATCCAGTGGATCGCCGGCTGGATTGAGATCGCGCAAGCGCTTGGCGCCAAGAACATGCGGGTGATCACAGGTAAGCAGCCGCCGACGGCAGAAAACCTCGAGCGGGCAGCGGGCCATCTTGGTTGGCTTGCAAAACATGCGGAAAACAGCAGTGTTCGCATTGTCACCGAGAACTGGTTCGATCTACTGGCTTCTCCGAAGGAGACGAATTGGCTGCTGGATACTCTGCAAGGCAAGGTCGGCCTGAATGGCGATCTTGGCAATTGGGCTGCGCCGGCAAAGTACGCGGGGCTTTCCGACATCATGCGTCGTGCGGAACTCTGCCACGCCAAGGCCGATTTCGGCGGATCGGGGCTAGACAGCGCCGACTACCGCAAATGCCTGGAGGCGTGCCGGACGGCAGGTTACAGCGGACCATATACCTTGATTTATGATTCATCGTTTTTTGCCGATGAGTGGGACGGCATCCTGCATGAAAAGGCGTTCATCGAGGACTTCCATCAGGAAAAGCAGCGCGCGGTTGGCTGAACCGCGAAAGGAGCATGGCATGAGTGGCGCAACGACGATCGACGGCTTCGCAAAGCGGATCCGAAGCGGTGAGGGCGGATTGATATCCGCGTGGATCGGCATTCCCGATCCGCTTTTCGTCAATCATCTGGCGCAAGAGGCCTTTGATGCCGTTGTGTTGGATATGCAGCATGGCGTTTGGGATATCGGATCGGCGGCTGTTGGCATTGGCCAAGGGAGGCTTGCCGGCAAACCCGTGCTCGCTCGCATTCCGGTCGGCGATTTCGCATCGGCCTCGCGTCTTCTCGATGCGGGAGCCTCCGGCATCATTGCGCCGATGATCAACTCGGCATCGGACGCCAAGGCCCTCGCGATGGCCACCAAATACCCACCGCTCGGCGAGCGTAGCTGGGGACCGACACTGGCGATGAACCATACGGGGCTTTCGGCAACCGAATATCTCGCGACCGCCAACCAGCAGACCGTGGCAATTGCCATGATCGAGACGCGCGCGGCCCTTGATGCCGCAGATGAAATCATGCGTGTAGATGGCATCGACGGCATCTTCGTCGGCCCATCCGACTTGTCGATTGCACTGTCGGATGGAGCGAAGGTGGCACCCGATACGGCGCAGGTCGACGCTGTTCTCAAGCACTTGATCGCCCGTTGCCGGGCTCACGGCAAATTTGCCTGCGTCTTCGGCAGCAATGGCGAGCGGGCGGGCGAACTGTTGAAAATGGGTTTCGATTTCGTTATCGCCGGGGCCGACACGCAGCAGTTGCGTTCGGGTGCAGCAAGCGCGATTGCAGCCGCCAGGCGGGTCCAGGCAAGCTGATCTATTTGACCGCGAGCCATATGACGTGACGCGCACCACCGCGCTTGCCGTTGGCGCGTGTGTTGACGGCATCGACGCTAAAGCCGCAGTCGCCAAGCCGCCGGGTGAAACCGGCGTCTGGACCTGATGACCAGACGGCAAGAACGCCGCCCGGTCGCAGGGCATCGCATGCAGCGCGTAAACCCGCAAACTCGTAGAGGCGATCGTTAGAGCGGCGCGTCAGACCATCAGGCCCATTGTCGACGTCAAGCAGGATTGCGTCGAATTGCGCCTTGCTTCGCCGTACGAGTTCGCCAACGTCGCCCTCATGGATGGCGACGCGTGGATCGTCGAGGCAACCCTGAAATACCTCTGACATTGGCCCGCGTGCCCATTTCACCACCGCCGGCACCAGTTCGGCAACGATAATCGATGCATCTTGTGGCAAAACGGAAAGGGCAGCACGCAACGTGAAACCCATTCCGAGACCACCGATCAGCACATGCGGACGCGCACGCCCCTTGATCCTTTCATGAGAAAGCGTTGCGAGCGCCTCCTCGGAGCCGCTCAGGCGGCTGTTCATCAGCTCGTTCGAGCCCAGCATGATCGAGAACTCGCTGCCTCGCCGTTTGAGACGCAATTCACCGCTTTCTCCAGGAATGGGGGCGGAATCAAGCTGAATCCAGGGGAGCATGTTATTCGTGCCTCGCGTTGCGCGGTTCCCCTAGCACAGAAATAGCAGATCCGCGAACCTGGATGCAGGCTCGCGGTGGCTGCAAGGCTTGCTTTCAGTTCCTCTCAAGGCAAGCTTGGCTGTTGCCTTGGACCCCACGGCGCTGCGGCGGGCATCGCGTCCATTGTATATTGCCGGACCCTGTCGTACTGCCGGTTTGGAACGTGTCGAACGGTATTGCGAATCCACCGCTCGGTGCCTCGTCTTCGCGGGAAGTCCCGAGCGGCGGTGAACCGTCGAAGCGGCCGCTGCTATCCATGCCCATATTCGCTTGCGCAAAGGCTGAACCGGCGAAACTGAGGAGTAGGACTGAAGTCACTGCGATAAGCCTGCGCATGATCGAGATCCCTTCACGTTGATGCAATTATGAGTATAGCGCGCCGTTTGATTTGTGCCAGCGTCGAGAGGGGATATGGCGTTGAAATCGCGCGATGTCTTGGTGACGCTTGGTGATTGCCGGATGCTTCGGGACAGACCGTGCTTGAATTCTCTCCCAGTGTTCCAGATTGCCTACAAGGCATGCGAATGGAGACGAGCATGGGGAAGGATCGGAAGGCAGCGTTGGTGCGGATATCCGGTCGGGTCCAGGGCGTCAGTTTTCGCGTCTGGACACGCGCCCGGGCTGAACAGCTCGGTCTGGTGGGCTGGGTCCGCAACGAAGATGATGGATCCGTGAAAGCGCTCATCGCCGGCCCGGAGACGGCCGTCTCAGCGATGTTGAAGGAATTCTGGAAAGGACCGCCCGGCGCGTCGGTCGTTGCTGTCGAAGTGGAAGTGGCATCTCCTGAGGCCATACCCTCCGGGTTCCAGATCACAGCGTAGCTACGCCGACTGAAGGCGAAGAGGTGGTTCAGCGCATGGGGAGGTGGCCTGTGAGATGGACGGGGAACGCCGCAACCGAGCCAGAGGGCCTCGGTGGCAGGGGTCTTAACTTTTTGGAGACACGAGAAATGCTGTCGATTTCGAGAGTATGCACTGCCAAGGATTTCACCATTGGCGGTGAATTGTGTAGGGCCTTTGGCGCTTGGGATGCCGAGGCCTGTCGCGCCTATGATATCCCTCCCGAGGTGGTTGTATCCTTTTTTCATGACGAGGATGATGAAGCGTTGGCCGCGAGATACAGTGTGGCAGACGCGCCGTTCATGTTAGCCAGATGGGATGGCGAGCCTGCCGGCTGCATTGCGCTCGAACCCTTCGACGAGACCGCCTCCGAAATCCACAAATTCTATGTAGACCCCGCGTTCAGGGGGCGTGGTATCGGAAAGGCACTGCTGCAAGAAGTCCTGGCCGAGGCTGGCAAGGGGACGAGCACGATGCTGCTGGTGCATACGACCGTCTACATGAAGAGCGCGTTGTCGCTATACGAAGCTTTCAGCTTTAAGCGCTGCCCACCGTTCCGCGACATTCCTGACGCCATCAGGCACACTGAGGTCTTTATGAAGCGACCCACTTCACTGGATGGTGAGAACGGTGCGCAGCGCTGAAGATCGGCTCGTGGACTTTGACTTCCGCGCGCCGCCCTCAAACTTTGGCTTACTGACATCCGTCGCCTCGTTTCCGCGAAAGCTGTTACCCGCTTCTGGTTGGTATTAGGGTCCCGGGCAATCCGCCCGCCAAGGGTTTCGCTTTTTACAGTCCGGCAGCAACTCATCCGTGAATTGCAGCTTTTCGACGGATCATTCGTTGCGACGAGATCCGATTTCAGATTTGCCGGAGTAAGCGACAACCGATCCGCTACCCCACCAAACGTCAAGCTGGACGGCTACTGCAGGCTCACTCCACCTCATCGCAAGAGGCCGGCCGCTCTGCGCCACAAGCGGACCCCAATTGGGTCACCCCCTCGCGGCTATGCCACGACCGTCAAGGAGAGTCGGCGTCGTTCAAAGGCTATTGGGAAGGGGCGATGCGAAATAGGTTTGACAGCCATCTCACCTTGGCCCTGAGCACAACCTACCGCCCCGGTTGAGGCAGTAAGCGCGATTGACATTCTGATGTGCAACATGTATACAACATGCCTATGACAGTAATCGATGTTTCGGATGTTGCTGCGCGCGGCCAGCGCCCAGATGCCGCGCAAGACGTCGTCTATGCCTGGCTGAAGCGGCACGTGCTGACTTTGCCGCGCAGCGAGACAACGTTCATGACCGAGTCGCAGGTTTGCCGGGAAACGGGCGTGTCACGCACGCCCGTTAGGGAAGCCTTCCTGAGGCTTGAAGCGGATGGCTTGTTGAAGATTGTCCCCAAGAAGGGTGCATATATTCCGCCGATCACGGAGGCCGACGTTGAGGCAATCATGCAAGCGCGCCGGCTTGTGGAAGAATGGTGTGTGCGGCAAGCGAGCAGGTTTGGCGAGGTCGTGGCCGACGAACTGGATCGACTGATCGCCAAGCAGGAGGAGGTTCGGAACGACCCCGTCGCCTTCATCGAGCGCGACCGGGATTTCCACCGTACGATCGTGGCGGCCGCAGGAAACCCCGTTCTCGCGAGTTTTTACGAGAGCCTTCGAGATCGGCAGGTTCGAATGGGCGTGCATGCCATTTCCGTCGGCAGCCGCATCGATGAGGTTTTCACTGAACACCGCGCGATCGCGCAGGCCATTCGCGCCTCGCAGTCGGACCAAGCGGTTGCCGCGGTCGGCGAACATCTGGCCAAGACGCTGGTGGCATTGCAGGCACCCATATTCTGCCACCGGTTGTCCAACCCGCGACAAGTGGGATAACGGCTCTCCTTTTGCGAGAGCAACATAGGAAGCGGATAGCACAGGATTGAACATCGGATAGATCAATGGCATCGAGGGTTCGGACATGGAGCCAGTCTTCAACGTACGTGCATTCAGGCAGGCGTTAGGGCAATTTCCAACCGGAGTATGCGTGGTCACGAGCATGATCGGCGCGGACAAACTCGGCGTGACGATCAGCTCCTTCAATTCGCTTTCCCTTGATCCGCCATTGATCCTGTTCAGCATCGATCGTCGTGCCGCGAGCCTTCCACTGTGGAGGCGGGCGGAGGGATTCACGGTCAACGTCCTTTCGGAGAACCAGGAGGACCTGTCGAACCGCTTCTCCCGGGCGCTGACCAACAAATGGGAAGGAATCGTCTGCCACATGGATTCCGGGTGCGGCGTTGACCTTCCGGGAGCCGCGGCGCTGTTTCATTGCGCGCGCTGGGCCGTCCATGAGGGCGGTGACCACCTGCTTTTCATCGGCCTGGTGGAGTCGTTTCAATCATTCGGCGACCGAAGACCACTGGTGTTTAGCAAGGGGCGGTATGCCGCTCTGGAAGATGCATTTCGCAACGAGGCGTCTTGGCCACTGGCCATGCACTACTAAAGGGGGAAGTCATGTTGAAGACGGGTGCACAGCATAGCGAAACCCTGCGTGACGGCAGACAGGTGTTCATAAATGGCCAGCTTGCGGGTGATGTCACTGCGCATCCGGCCTTCCGCGAAACCATCCGCTCGGTGGCGCGGCTTTACGATTTCCAAGGCGCCGAAGAGAACCGGTCTCTCATGACATTCGACACGGGGGATGGCGGCGCTCGCGCGAGCCGCATCTGGCAGATGCCGGGCGATTATGCCGAATTGGTGGAGCGCCGCAGGGCGTTGGAAACCTGGGCGACATTGCATTGCGGTTTTCTCGGCCGCGCCCCGGATCACGTGGCCTCGTGTCTTTCGGGCATGATGATGGGGATCGAGGTTTTCCAAGATTATGATGAGCAACGCGCCGCTGCGCTGGCGGACTACTATCGTCATGCCCGCGACAACGACCTTTACCTGACCTACGTGATCATCAACCCGCAGGCGGACCGGTCCAAGACCGCGAGCCTGCAGCAGGATCGCACCTTGACCGCGGGCGTCGTCGACGAGGACGCCGAAGGTTTGACGATCCGCGGCGCGAAGATGCTGGCTACGGGCGGTATCATGGCCAACGAGGTCTTCGTCACCTGCATACAGCCCCTTTCGGACGGCGACGAGCCCTATGCGGTGTCCTTCGCGATCCCGATGAATGCATGCGGACTGAAGATCATGTCACGCAAATCCTACGAGGAACATGCCGTAAGTGTCTTCGACAATCCGCTTGCCAGTCGCTTCGACGAGAATGACGCGGTTCTTTATTTCGATGACGTCAAGGTGCCGTGGGATCGGGTTTTCGTGAACCAGGACATCCGCCTGTGCCAGAGGCAGTTTCATGCCACTCCCGCCCACGTGATGCAGAACTACCAGGCGCAAATCCGCTTGATGGTGAAGATGCGCTTCCTGCTGGGACTGGCGCACCGCATCGCAGAGACCAACGGCATCCTCAATTTCCCGCAGGTACGCGAAATGCTCGGCATGCTCGCCGCCCAAAGCGCAATGGTCGATGCACTCGTGCACGCCATGGAAGTCAAGGGGCAAAGCCGCGGCCGGTATTTCGTTCCGGATGCCCACACCCTCTATTCGGCCCAAGTGCTCACCCAGAGGCTATACCCGGAGGTCATTTCGTCGCTCCGCGAATTGGCGGGAGGCGGACTGATCATGCTACCCTCCAGCATCGACGACTTCGTCGATCCACAGTTGAGAAGCCTGATCGAAAAAACACAACAATCGCCTGCCACGAGCGCCGAAGGCAGGGTGAAGCTCTTTAAACTGGCCTGGGATGCGATCGGCTCCGAATTCGCCTCCAGACATACCCAATATGAGATGTTCTATGCGGGCGCGAACTTTGTGACCAGGAGCCACAGCTACCGCACCTTCGACTGGCATTCGGGCACAAGATTAGTCGATCAGATGCTCGACTCCTATTCGCTCGAAAACGAACTTAGCGCCGATGCGGCGGTGGCGGCATGACCACGCCCCTCTATACACTCAAGGAACACAGGGAATTCCATCGGGTGGACATGGCAGGGGGCTGGCATGTCCCTCCGGGCTATCCGTCCGGAATAGAGCAGAAGATTCTTGCAGGACGGCTTGATGAAGTGAACGGCAAAGGCAACCGGACGAGACTGCTCCGCTTCCTACCGAAGGCGCGGACCGAAATGCCGTTCGTGCACGACTACTGGGAAGAAGTCTACCTACTCGAAGGTGATCTCGTCGTCGGCGACCCGCTCACGCAAACGACGTCCTTTCCGGCCCATACCTATGCATGCCGTCCCCCCGGTGTCTTGCACGGTCCGTTCATGTCGGAGACCGGCTGCTTGCTGCTGGAGATTCACTATTATGAGACACCGTCTTGAACGGCTGAAAGTTGATCAGAGCGAGGATGACCGTTCCGACCGCGACACGCACTATGCGCAATCACCACATGTGACCCCGGAGAAAGGTCTTCGAGGCTCTCGGAAATCGCTCCAATGTCGTCCAATTTCAACCTCGCAAGCCACCGTCCAGCCATCGCCGTTCGCCCAGCTACCTTCGACCGAGGTTTACCAGGCGGCGGTCGTATCGTCTGAGTTGGAGCGAAAAGAGGTTCCTGGCCGCATTGGTGGTCCTGGCTGCAATTGCTTGCGTTCAGCTTGTCAGCGGAAGCAAGTTCGATGCGGTAAGTGCATTGCCGTCATCGGCCAGGAACGAATTTGCGTCATCGAGGTTCACGGTCACCGATGGCGATACGATCCATGTCCAAGGCGAAATCAACGGTACCCGGCTCGTCGGCTACAACGTGCCCGAGGTTTTCAGTCCGCGCTGTACATCTGAAAAGGAACTCGGGGACCGTGCAACGGCTCGTCTCAAGGAATTGGTGGCCGCCGGGTCGCTCAGACTCACAAGGGGTACCTTGCGCGTGCACTCCAGGGAGCGAAGGAACTGACAGATGCAATTATGGTCGCTTCTGTGCAGTTCTTTATGCAGGAGGGCAGGATGTCAGCAACATCTTGATTGGCGAGGGTCTGGCTGTGCCGTTCGTGTGCAGCGGAGCCAGATGCCCGCCTGCGCCGCGACCGTGGTGCGGTTGAGTTGGTCGCTTCTCAGGTCCAAGAGTTCTTAAATCGATTTTAAAATATTGAATTCAAATTCTAATCGATTTTAGTTATTTCATTAAAAAATTCTTGTTGCGGTGCGGGAGAATTCAAACCTTAAATGGCTGACGAAGTCTGCTGTTTGGAGGAACTTGGATGACCTTTACATTTCCGCTTACCGCGAAGCGCAACGTCGAGGAACTGCTTAAACACCTAGCAGACCATAAACTTAGCTGTCCGGGCAATTGTGTCGTGTCGGTGAAGCCCCATGTAGCCCATGTTTCGTCGATGAACACGTTCGCGTTGGGCACAGCGCGCACTGCGTGGTAGCGCTGATCGGCGCTAGCCGCCTGCGGCGGGTGTAAGGAGACGTGATTGTTTCACGCCTCCCGTCGTGTCTACGACGTCTAAATCTCGTCCGAACCTGCACGGTAGACCAGGAACTGGTCGCTTTCCGGATCACGGAAATAGGCGCAGTAAGGGGGGCCTCCATACTCGCCTCGGTAATGAATGCCGCCAAATCTGCCCCTACCTCGAAGACTTGTGGCCAAGTGACCCGAGAGCGTCGCGAGGTCTACGGATAGTTGTCCTTGACCGCTAGGTCGGCTGGAAAGTAGCCTCTGAGAATGTTGATAACACGCGTTCTTTCTGGTCTTCCCCCTCACGGTATCAAGCGTCATCGTGAACGAGCCGCCAGCGCAGATGTCACTGCGGAGATTTAACTGTGATCCCATCCACCGCCCATAGGGGCATCGACCACACAGACCACCCCCGCTGGGTCGTAAGTGATCGTTACCTCACCTTTCAATTCGGCCGCCAGCAGGCTTTCTATCAGGCGTGAGCCGAAGCCTTTGCGCGAGGGCTGAGTGACGGTCGGTCCTCCCGTTTCCCGCCATTGCAGTCGCAGCCTGGCATGTTCATTCCTTTCGAACGACCATTCAATCGAGACGCGACCTTCTGGTGTGGACAGGGCTCCATACTTGGCGGCATTTGTTGCCAGTTCGTGCAGCGCCAGCGAAATCGACACGACGGCGCGCGGCGCAAGTTGAATGCTCGGGCCAGAGATCGAAAACCTGTCCTGTTGATAGGGAGAAAGTGATTGTCGGACGACCGTCTCTAGTTCTGCTTGCTCCCAGTTGCCGTGCGTCAGGAGATCGTTCGCCCTCGACATCAAGGCAAGACGAGCCTCGAATGCGTCCACGCCCGCTCGGTTTGCTTTCTCCCGCCCGAGCGTCTGTCGCGCGATGGCCATCACCGTTGCGAGCACGTTCTTCACACGATGATTGAGTTCGCCGACGAGAACGGCCTGGAGCCGCTCGGCCTCCTTTCGGGCGCTGATGTCGTGCGCTATTTTTGAAGCCCCGACGATCCTGCCATAAGCGTCGAAGATAGGTGAAACGCTGAGCAGGACGTCGACCAGCCGGCCATCCTTGCGTCGCCGCTTGGTCTCATAGGGATCGACCCTTAGACCGGCATTGATCTGCCGAATGATTGCCGGCTCCTCTTCAATTCTGTCATCAGGAACCAGAAGCATGACTGAGTGGCCGATCGCTTCCTCGGCCGAATAGCCATAGAGCTTCTCAGCTCCGATGTTCCAGCTCGTGATCCTCATGTTCAGGTCGGTGCCGAGAATGGCGTCGTCGGACGAGGCAATGATTGCGGCAAGGCGACGCTCCACTTCCTGAGCGCGCTTTCGTTCGGTGATATCGACGACAACGGCGACAGCTTGCCGTATCGCTCCGTTCGTGTCGCGAAGGGGTGAGACGGAATTCGCCACCCAAACGAGGCTGCCGTCCTTGCGCACATAGCGCTTCTCTATGTCAAAGCTCTCGCCGGTTTCCAACATTGTCCTGAACGATCGGACATAGTCGTCCAGATCCCTGGGAAATGTGATGTCCTGCACGCGCATCTTCTGAAGCTCGGCTTCCGTGTAGCCGACGATTTCGCAGAAACGGCTGTTAACGAGGAGGAGACGCCCGGCGAGATCCGACTGGCCGATACCGGCTGCTGTCTGCGAAAATATTGCACGAAACCGCTCCTCGCTCTCCCGCAATACGGTTTCAAACTTAACGCGTTCGGTGGTCTCACTGACAATGCAGAAGACGCCGCCGACCTTGCCTTCCTCGTCCCGGATCGGTGAGTAGGAAAGGTCGAAGTGAACAGTCTCGGGATAGCCGTGACGCTCGATATAGAATGCACGGTCCTTGGCGACCACCGTTTCGCCGTCGTCAAGGACCCGCCGCAGGAGCGGTTCCAGATCGCCCCACAATTCGCTCCAGTTTTCGCGGGCCGGGCGGCCGAGGGCCCGAGGATGCTTGCTCCCGATGGTGGGCGCATAGGCATCGTTATAAAAGGCGACGAAATCCTGGCCCCAGAAGATGACAATCTGAGCTTTGGCAGGCAGCATGATGTCAATGGCCGACTTCAAGCAGAGTGGCCACGAGGAGGGCGGGCCTAGAGCGCTTGATTCCCAGTCACCGCCATAAATGCGATCGGCCATCTCGCCTGACTTGCGATATGTGTCGTTGCTGCGCAGGAGCTTCGTCCTCCCTAGAATGGCCTTTGCAATTCAAAAGTTTGGCGCGCAAACGTCAAGAGGCAAATCAGGGAGGCGCAAAGCTATCTCTCGACGTGACACCAAGCCGCTAGAAGAGGTCGCGCGGTGCACCGCATCGCGACGTTGTGGCCCGCTTCGTTGAAGAAAATCGAGCCGATGGAAGCGCGCTGCCAGCCCCTGTCGTCACAAGAGAACTCGCAGTCGGATAGTGCCAGAAAAACGCGGGAGCGATACTGAATATGATCTGGGAAGCGGCTGTAGGGCGCCATTATCGTTAGGCCAAGAGCCACGTCGCCTCGTTCCTCCACGCCCGATATGCCCGCCACCACCGCATGCGCATGTGTATGCTCGATGTTGATGCTGGCAAATGGGCCGGTCTTGCTCGCAACCCATTCGAGGCTCCTGGCAACATCGTTGATGGCAGCCGCAACTTCGGCGAAAGGCTCACCCTTCGAGGCCAAATTGCGCAGTGCAAACTGCAACTGAGGCCCCAAGGGCACAGGCGTGGCTGGCTTCGTTGCGATTGCGCCCGGCTCCTGCAGGAGGTGGAACACCTTCCCAGCAACGAATTTTTCCATGAATGGAGCGGCGTCGGACAGCATGATGTTGCCCAACGCGCCGATCAGACGTTGCACGGCGGCAGGCCTGCGCGCGCGGCTCACAGGATAGTCGCCGCTGGCAGCCCTGGTCCCACGATGCAGAAGGAGATCTGCCTCCCGTCTCAATCGGGGTTTGGACATCGATGTGGAAAACTCCTTGGTCACACCAGGGGATCCTTATCCCGGCGGGATCAAAAAGCAAACTATTCGAAGCGCCTTTTCCGACGATAGTTGGCGCGATGCCGACAGGCGGATGGCAGAACTCTCGACGAGCGAACGCGTTGTGTTTCTGTTTGGCTGTTGGTCGCCAAACAGAAACTGTTCGGACTGCTATACCGCGCGCGTCAAGGCATCTGCCAGAATGGAGACGATCCTTTCAATTTCGCCCGTCTCAATGATCAGCGGCGGCGACAGCGCGATAATGTCGCCGGTGACGCGAATGAGCAGCCCCTTCCGGAAGCAGTCCACGAAGACGTCGTAGGCGCGTGTCCCTGGTGCGCCGTCGCGTGACGCAAGTTCCACGGCACCGACAAGGCCGAGGTTGCGGATGTCGGCAACGTGCGGCAGCCCCTTCAGGGAGTGAAGAGCGTCCTGCCACGTGTCGGCCAGGGATGCGGCCCGGGTCAGCAGCCCTTCCTCCTCATAGATTTCCAAAGTCGCGATGCCCGCGGCACTGGCAACCGGGTGACCGGAGTAGGTGTAGCCGTGGAAGAGCTCGATCTGGTTTTCCGGTCCGACCATCAATGCGTCGTAGACTTTTCGGCTGGCAAAGACCGCTCCCATCGGGATGGCGCCGTTCGTCAGGCCCTTGGCAGTGGTCACGAGATCGGGGACGACACCGAAATAGTCGGTCGCGAATGGCGTGCCCAGCCGGCCGAACCCGGTGATGACCTCGTCGAAGATCAGGAGAATGCCATGCTTGTCGGCAATGGCGCGCAGGCGCTCCAAATATCCCGCCGGCGGCAGGATGACGCCTGCCGATCCAGACATCGGCTCGACGATGACCGCGGCGATGGTTTCCGCGCCATGTAACGCGACCAGGCGTTCCAGGTCGTCCGCGAGCTCGACGCCATGCCGCGGGAGCCCCTTCGAGAAACCATTGCGCTCGATGTCGAGGGTATGGCGCATATGGTCTGCGGGAATCTGCGGAAAGACCCGACGATTGTTGACGAGCCCGCCGACAGAGATGCCGCCGAAGCCAACGCCGTGATAACCCTTCTCGCGACCGATGATGCGGGTGCGGGTGCCCTGGCCGATGGCGCGCTGATAAGCGATTGCGATTTTCAACGCCGTATCAACCGACTCCGAGCCGGAGCCGGTGAAGAACACACGATCGAGTTTTGCGGCCGGCCCGCCCGGCGCAATCTTTGCGAGCTTCTCGGCAAAGTCGAATGCGACGGGATGGCCGATCTGAAACGTCGGAGCGAAGTCCATCGTCTGCAACTGGCGGGCAACGGCGTGCGCAACGCGCTTTCGACCGTGACCGGCATTCACGCACCAGAGGCCGGCCGTGCCGTCCAGCACCTTGTTGCCGTCGACATCGGTGTAATACATGCCTTCAGCCGAGGCGAGCAGCCGGGGAGCGGCCTTGAATTGGCGGTTTGCGGTAAACGGCATCCAGAAATTCTCGAGAGAAAGTCGGTTCGACATGCTCACCTGGTCCATCACTATATTCTCCGTTGAGTTTGAAGAATGTTGAGTGATTTACGCCGATGGACAAGTCCTTTTCTGTGCGCGCATAAGCACTTGAAATTTATGTGTGTGAGACGAATATGTTTGATATTCGCAACAGGTTAAACACGCCATGTCAGTCGATATCGGCAATCGTCTCCGTCATCTGAGGATGATGCACAATCTCTCCCAACGCGAGCTCGCCAAGCGCGCCGGTGTCACGAATTCGACCATATCTTTGATCGAATCGAATTCCTCCAACCCCTCCGTCGGCGCGCTGAAGCGCATCCTTGATGGCATTCCCATCGGACTGGCGGAGTTCTTCGCGTTCGAACCGGAGCGGCCGCGAAAGGCATTTTATGCAGCCGAAGAACTCGTCGAGATCGGGAAGGGGGCAATCTCCTATCGGCAGGTAGGAGAAAGTCTGTTTGGCCGCAGCCTGCAGATTCTGAAGGAGTGTTATCAGCCAGGCTCAGACACTGGCAAGGTTCCCCTCGTTCACGAGGGAGAAGAGGGTGGGATCATCCTCTCCGGCCGGCTCGAAGTGACGCTCGACGACGAGCGCCGGATCCTTGGGCCGGGCGACGCCTATTATTTCGAAAGCCGCCGACCGCATCGGTTCCGATGCGTCGGACCGGTCGCGTGCGAGGTCATCAGCGCCTGTACGCCTCCGACCTTCTAGGCGCCTTGTATCCTCGCCAGAACACGGTCAAGCGCCAGGACCAGGGCATCGCGCCCGCCGTTATTCTGAAAATCGGACAGAACCTGTTCGTTCAGGCCGCCCTTTGTCGCGAACTCGCCGCTGAGTTCTTCGAGCGGAACGGTGTCGGAGCGCAGCGCCGTTTGCGAAAGGCTCGCAAACAGCGGCGCGATAAAGGCGCGCCCCTTGCCTTTGGCGAGGCCGCGCTGTTCCAGCCAGGCCGCCGAGACATCCATGATTCCAAGGACAGTGGACATCAGCGAGCTGGCGGCGGCCAAAAGGTCGTACTCCTCCTTGGTCTCGCATTCGACCGCGGTGCCAAGCACGGAAAAGAGCGCCGCAACGGGAGGGTCCGGCGGGAAGACGGCAGTCACCCCATCGCGATCGGCGACGAAGGGCAATGGAATGGCCTGTACGAGGTGAACATCTGCACCGATCCAGTCGAGAAGCGTTTTGCGGTCGGTTGCTGCAATGACGCTGAGAACGGACTGACCCTTTCGGAACGTAAGTCCGCTCAGGACCTCCTGCGCAATCTGTGGCCGCACCGCCAGGACAACCATGTCGCTCGCGTCGATGACCGCCTGGTTGTCGACGGCGACAGTGATTTCGGCAAAGTCGGCCGCCAAGCGCTGGGCGATTTGGGCGTTGCGGGGCGAAATCGTCACCTGCGAAACGGCGGCAGGCTTGGCCAGCAGGCCGCTGACCATGGCGTCGGCAATGGCACCGGTTCCGATGAAGCCGATTTTCTGCATGCCGCACCTCCGCTATCAGCCGGTACGCGCGACCTTGGCCGCGCGAACTCTCCGCAAAGGGGATAGCGTTTCACGCCGGGGGTTACAAGGCGATGTGGGCCGTCCGGGGAACTGGCCAAGGATTATTCTCGCGGGCGCATGGGTGCCAAGGACATGGAGTGCGAATAAGCCTGAGGTGAGCGGTTCCCTGGCATATTCTCGTCAAGGACAAGCGTCTTGACGTCGTCCGCACGAATGTCCAATGCAATCACTTGATCCAGCTTGTCGACCTGCCAAACTGCATAGCCGAGTTCAGCGGAATAGCCGCAATCGTAGGCGCATTTGTCGGTGGCAATAGTACAGGGTGCCGTTGGCAGAAACATGATCTGGGGTTTCGGCAGTTTGTAGCAATGCCCTTCATAGGCATAGCCATAGATTACACCGATGCTCTTAATATATTTTCCGCCGTCCGCCCGGACGAAACGTGATATGCCCGACAATTCGAGCGGAAGTGTCTGATATTCCTCGCCGCTGTCTATTGCGAGCGTTATGTGTTTGTCGATCTCGGCGACTAGATACGCGCCGTCCTTGCGGTACTTTTCTTCGATGGCTCTTCTTAATCGGTCGAGCCAACCGTCGATTGGTCCGGGGATTCGACTAACAAATTCTTGAAATTTTTCATCACGTTCCAATGCCTCCCTGGCTTTCACTACATCTTCCCCAAGCTCAATAGGGGCTTTGGGCTGCGAAGCCGCTGGTCGACCGTACAATCGGACCTCTCCCGGGTTGAAGCTCTCGTAAGACTGCGGGGTCTTTAGCTTTGGATTGTCCCCGACTGCAGGATGGTCATAGCAACTCATAGCTGTTTCCTTTCGGCTAATCTTGATGCAGTGATTTCACGCCATGCAAAATTCTCTTCCAGTCGCGCCGCAGCTTCGCCCTCTGCAGCATCGATGATCGCCCGTGCTGCGCCGCCGAAAGTCAACGTCGGTGAGTCCAGCGCCCTCAACGATGCCCCCAGCGCACGCCCAATGTCATCGCGGGCCTTCTCTAGCGCCAACTTGAATAGCAATGGGCGAGCGCGGAAGCATTCGGACGTCAACGCTCTAAACTCATCGAATTGATCAAGCGTCAGTTCTCTGAGATCCACGTCCAGGAGACGTGGCGCCGCACACCCCTGCGAGACAAGGTTGTAATGATAGAGGTCGACAATGCTGTCGAAGACCGCCCCCACAAAGGGCAACGCCCGATCGTGCGGCTCGCGCGTAACTTCCGACATGCGCCTGAAGTTGGTTGCCAGGCGTATCTGTGTTTCAGGACTGGTTTCGGCGAAACGGTTTAGCTCGTTGTAGAGCAGCAGATTGCCTCTCGTCCGCCGCAGCAGGCGGTCAATAGCGGAATCGAAAGAGAGGAAGGAGATCAGCGACACGCAGTCGGAAAATCCTTCCGAGAAGGGGAAGTAGTCGCTGTCGCGCGATGCGCCAAGGGGAAGGCCCATCTCCGAGAAGATTATGAGGTGGCCAACCTCATGGGCGATCGCGTCGAAATTCAGAGCGTAGGGCCTCGGCGAACCACCTGCGTGCGAGCAGCCAAGTTCTAAAAAGCCATAACCTGCCTGGGCATTGTCCCATTCGACGAAGGGAACGATTTCCAGTCTGGGGATTGTGCCATCGAAGAACCAGCGGATCGGATGGCCAATATAGCTCTGCCAGATGTCGAGCACGCGATGGATACAGGCATAGGCGTGCACGCCGAGATAGGGTCGCGATCGCGGGTCGAGGCTGTCGAAATGGCGGTCGGCGCCTGCTTGCACTGGCGGGCGCCGGATGCCGTCGAAGGGCGGCAGGCGCGACATGCCATAGGGCTGCTTGCTGTAGAGCGGATCTGCCACATACATCAGGGCATCGCTCGGCCCCCCGGAAATCTCATCAGGTAGAATTGAGAGCCAGACGCGATCTGGTTGCTCGTAGCCCGGAATGAAGGGCGGCTGAGGAAAAATCCAGAAGCGCGTCCCTGTGCCGGCCTCCGTAGGGGCCAGCGCAACACTCGGGTGTAAATCCATGTTGGCCTCGCCCTACAGGTCGAAACAACTTTGCGTTTATTTAGTAAATATTAATTAAGTTTCTGTCAATATTGGCGGCTTTGAGATCACGAATGAAAGTATTCGTTGCAACCCAGGTTTCGGTGGGGCGGCGACCGGAAAAGTCAGCCGCCAGTTGGGGCGCAAGTTTCAGTGCCAACAATGCGTCGATCTTCTTCTGCCGAACAAGTTGATGATGCAGTCTACTGATTTCTTCCCGCCGCCAACCTTCTGCGCGAAGTATCTTATCAAAGGATCGGTCCCGAAAATTCATTCGCCGCGCAGTTGCGGTAAGGCTATTGCGTTGCGTGATGCTTATATGACCGAGCCGCATTAGACTGGAGAACGTTCGTTGCAGGTCGATGAGGGCGTCTGTCACGGGTGGAAAGCCCAGTTCAGCCGGCCCCGATTGGACGGCGACGGCATCGTCTGGGGCCAGCATCCAGCGTCTATACCACCGGAAGATCAGTCCGACGCCGATCATGCCACATGGGCCCAACTCCGCTGCCCGAAGCGCTCCCATGCTCGCGGCTCCGATCACGACGATCCCCTGCGCGAGCGCCCATAGGATTTCCTTGTGCCGCACAGACGGACGATCTTCGAACTGTCCGTCGATGATCACCATGGCTTTCGGGCGAAATGCATGGGCGGCAAGCAGAATGTCGCCTTGTGCCACCGGCTGAAGGTAGATGGCATCACGCGTGGCTTGCGCTTCCGGCAGTCGCAGCGTCGGGCCCAGAAAAACCAGTATCGGGCCGGCTTGATCTGTCGCGTTCACCTTGACCTCCTAACGCACGATGGAAAAGGGGTGGCTGCGAGGGATCAAGATCCTGACGCAGCGAACAGGACCGTCGAAATTCGAACCCAGCGGAACTGCGAAAACTGGCCCAAGCTCGGCATCTTCGACGCGGTCGAGCAAATCCTGGAGAGTGGAAACGGGACGGCTTTCCACGACTGGCGTGAAAGAAACTGGATTGAGAATGAGTTGCCGGGCCTTTTCAATAATGCCGTCAACACGCTTATGATAGTGTCCTGCCGTCTGGTCGTCACGGGCGCCTGATATGGCTCCGGCACGGGTCGCCAACGCCTCACGCAAGGCGGTTTCCGCCGCCTGTGCGACGTCTTGGCCGGCCGAATAACCTTCTGTCGGCAGTGCTAGGACGGGATGTCCGGCGCCGATTTCTATTGTCTGGCACCAGACGACGGCAATTCCGGTTGGGGAGGGGGCATGCCACAACCCGGCCGATATATTGTGTTCTGCGAGACATCCGATCAGGCGACTGACAGCCGGGCGAAGGCTCTCGGGAGCAAGTCGGTGTCTGTCGAAAAAGCCGTGTGTGTCGAACGCCCTGGCAATTGCATCGCGCTCGATGCACTCGAAGAGACCGTGCGCTGCCGCTTGATGCCATGTTGAATGGCATGCAAGCCCGGTGGTAGTGCGCAGGAAAAGCCCATCGAAGTCAGGGGGCGGATCAGTGTAGCGCGTGTGCACGAGTTCAAGAGGAACCATCTGCCTCGATCCGGAGCAAAGGTCATAGGCTGCGATCCATCGCGTTGGTGTTTGCCGCCAGGCCGGGTTGGTGCTGTTGACAAGCTGACGGTCGAACAGTCCCTCTGGGATGGCGAGCTCATCCGCACTTCCAAGAACGGTACTCTTGGCCGGAACCAGCTCGGCGTGGTAGCGCTCAAGCGCCTCCATGATCGCTCCGATCGCGGCATGAGTGATGGATCGACCGCGGCCAAGAGAGGTCACTTCTGAAAGGGCGCTTGGACGGATCGTTTGGGCCACCGGAAGCCCCAATCGGTCGAGGCCAGTGAGGTCTGCGATGCGTGTTATTCCTGCGTGCCTGCAAATTGGCAGGAGCCTGCGCAGGTACTCGTCTGCTAGATCGACCTCTGCCTCGAACAACAATGAGCCGAGGTGGGCAGCGACCGCTGCCGCAAACTCGCCGAGGAGTTCGCTCGGTGAAATGTCGTAAGTGGGCTCATCGGTCGACAACAAGGCCAAGGTCCGCGATCGACTGGTTAATTTTCTGCTGGAGTGCGATTGCTCCTTGCATCTGGGCAGTCTCCGCAGCAACACGCAGATCCTCGATGACGAGATTCCGCATCGCGCCGGCGCGGGCACGCAGCATGGCGCGAACCCGGTACAGTTCAGCGAGCCAATAGGCGTGGCCCGTTTCTCTTGCCTTGAGGATCGCTTGGCTGGCCACCTCGATGGCGCGATCGACCTTGCCGTCAAGGCCCAGCATTGCGGCCTGCATCGATAGATAGATCGGCAGGTCAATCACCGCGCCGAGTTCCGCCAGGAGATCAAACCCCTTGCAGAACCTTTCATAGCCCCCCGCAAGGTTTCCAAGGTGAGCCTCGGCCCAGCCGCCGAACAGAAGCGAAAGTCCAGCCAAAGACTGCATTTCGTGTTGTCTGGAAAATTCAGACATCTCTGCCGCAACGGTTGCCAAGCGTTTGTAATCATTACGATAGAATGCCTCAACAGCTTCCACGTCGAGAGAGTGCGCCTTGCTCGGCAGGTGGGAAATCTCGTTCACGAACCGGATCATGTCCTGAAGTGCACGATCCGATTCATGCGTTTGGCCTGTCATCCAGAGCGAGTGGGCCAGTTGGCCCAGTCCACAGACACGTGCATCGTGACCGCCGTAAATGGTCCGTGCTTCTGTCGCCCTTTGTGTGTCGTAGAGAGCCAGCCCCTCCCTGATCGCATTCTGCGTTTCTCTGTGACGTCCAAGGTTGAAGTCGATGGCCCAGATGCAATGCTTCATCTGCAAGCGTATTTCAGGGTCTTGGACGCCGGCCAGCATGACCTGCACTTCCATTGCGCGCTCATGCATCGTCAGAAAATCGGATCCCGTCAGCCACCAACCCCAGTAGATCGGAAACCATCGCGACTTCTCTTCCAGCGGCAGGCGATTGGCGATCTCCACCCCGTCCTCGTAGAGCTTTCGCGCCGGCGGCGAATTCAAGCCGACCGCCCCGGTAAGCACTGGTCCCAACGCGGTTGCGGCCGCTAGCCGAAGTCGATCAACACGGTCGACCATCTCCAGACCGTCGCAGATTGAGATGGCATGCTCGAGATGGTGGCGGGCTTCGACCAGGGCCGAGCGACGTGCAGCTTCCTGACCTGCCTTGATGAACAGTTCCACGGCCGTCTCCTTAAGACCAGCACGCTCCGCGTGCTCGGCACGGGAACCGACATCGATCCACGGTGCAATTGCGGCGTCTTCGCTGACAGCGTCGAAGAGGCGCCGATGAAGGGCTTGGCTTTGCCGCCGAAGCAACAGCTTGTAGATCGTCTCCTGGATTAATGTGTGGCGAAAACCATAGGTAACGCTCCCGCCAGCTCTTACGCGCGTTACGAAACCGGTATCGCACAGCGTATCTGCCGCGTTCGCCAGCGCCTTCTTGCCATAGTCCGGGAGCAGCTTCTGAAGGAGCGGCAAGGTGAAGCGGGAGCCGGCAACGGCGCCGGCGCGCGCCACATCCCGGATCGGGCCCAATTGGCCAAGCCGCACCTCGAGAATTTCTTCAAATGCCGAAATATGTGTTGACGAGGCGGTCTCCGGCATCGTGACATTGTCGGCGATCTTGGTGTCGGATACCCATTGGCATATCTGCTCGATAAAGAGCGGCACGCCGCCGGATATTCGCTCCGTTACCTCGACCAGTTCTGAAAACTCCGCTTGTCGGTGCTGCGGCCAGTTGTGCCCGATCGCCCGCCTCGTTTCGTCCGGATCGAGAGGTTGCAGCGGCAATCGGGACGGATAGGCGTCTTCCGGCCATTCCACGGTCGGCCCCGGACGCGTGGTAGCGACGAGAAGAAGCGGCAGCCTCGGGATAATCCGGGCCGCCTCTATCAGAAACTCCCGCGAGGTCGGGTCGATCCAGTGAATATCCTCGACTACCAACAGAATTGGCCCGCTTTCCGAGAGAGCTTCTAGCGCCCGAGATATAGCATGTCGCGCTCTTTCCCTTATCAACTTGGGATTGCTGCTCGCGAGGCTTTCGCTGCGCCCTTCGGCTCCGAGCAGATAGGCAAAGACCTCGATGACGTCGTCTTCCCTTATGCCGTGGCGCCGGAAGCGGCCGGCGACCGCGGATGCGGTCAGTTTCGACTGCCCGCCCGTCTCTGGCATGCCGGTGAGGCCGTTGACCAAGGGATGGAGCGTCGAGTGAAAGCCGCCGGGCACGCATTGAAAGAAGAAGGATTTCGATCGCTCGGCGCGTGTCAGCCGCCGGAACTCGTGCAGGAGGCGCGATTTTCCGATGCCCGCATCTCCCTCGATGATGATCGTCTGTCCGTTCCCGGCTAAGACGCTCTTCCACGCTGTCGAAAGTGCGTCCAGCTCGTCTGTGCGACCCACGAAGGGGCTACCGAGCCTTCCGAACGCATAGAACCTGTCTACGTCGTTCTTATGGCCGAGTGCGCGCCATGCTCTTTCCGGCCCTTCGAATCCCTTCAGATTCCAGATGCCCTCGAACGAGAATGCATGCGAGCGCCCCGCCAGTCTGCAGGTCTCGTCCGACACGAAGACGGTGTTGGGAGCGGCGATGGACTCAAGGCGGGTGGCGAGAGCAAGTGCCACACCGACAACGGGCTCATGACTCCAGCTTTGCGCTTTAAGCCCCTGAACGAGCGCAACGGAGGTGGCAATGCCAACGCGAACTTGCAGATCGGCGCGGCCAGCTGCCTCGCCGATGTGCCTGCAGGTTTCGACGATGTGCAGGCCGGCACGAATAGCAAGGGAGGCGGCATCCCGTGGTCCGAGGTCGATCGGAAACAAGGCGAGGCCGCCATCGCCGGCTTCCACCCGCAGTACCCCGGAAAACGCTGCGATTGATTTGTTTGCGGCTGTCTGAAACGCCGATATCAACTCTCGATAATCTTCCAGGTCCATACGGTGGAAGAGTTCGGTTGAATCGACCAGATCGTAACAGAGCGCGGTCACGATCCGTCGCTCGATCGCATTGCTTGCGCCTTGGAGTTTCCTCCGGCCGCTCCTGACCGATGGTTTTCTGGCGCTATTCGGATCGTTGTCCTGCATCGCGCTTCCCCCAGGCCACTAGCCCAAAGCTGCCCTGCCGTAACGCTAACACATTCTTGGCCCGTTGCGAGTGTGTCGTTGTGTTGACGTGTATGGTATTGGCCGGTGACGCGGGAGACAGTTTGCCGCTGCCCTGGGATGTCCTGGCGACGTTGCCGCAGGACGCGATTCAGGGCAGATTGCCCAACGTTGGACCGCCGGAGGTTGGGCATTGCTGGAAAGGCTGATTGGTGAGTACGGCGTCCTCGCCGTTTTTCTCGGAGCCGCAGCCGAAGGTGAGACGGCGGCATTCCTGGGCGGCGTTTTCGCCCATAGGCAACTCATTCCGTACTGGCAGGCCGCGTTGGCGGCATGCCTCGGATCATTTGCTGCAGACCAGTTCTTCTTTCTAGCCGGTCGCTACGCCACGAAGTGGTCCTACGTCCAGAAGCTGCTTGGATCGAAACCGATTGAAAGAGTGACGCGGCTGCTCGAAGCGCACCCCACGGGCTTCATCCTCGCCTTTCGTTTCATCTACGGCATACGAACGATCAGCCCCGTTGCAATCGGCGTCTCGACGGTTTCGGCGCTGAGGTTTGTCATACTCAACGCGATCGCCGCGCTGATTTGGGGCGTCCTGATAACTGCGATTGGATTCCTCGCCGGACAGACAGTTGAGGTATTGCTCGGACGGCTGCAGCTCCACTTGCATTTATTGATCGCGCTGGCCTGTGTTGCAATCCTTGTTCCGGTCAGTGCCTATGTTTTCCGGCGCGCAGTGGCGAAACGGTCGGCTCGCCTGGGCGCCTGAGGAGAAGCGGGCGATCAACATGCAGTCACGGCGAACTGGTTGGCGTCAATCGAGCAGGCTTGGCAGGCGCCAACGATGCTTGCCAAGGATGGCTCAAAAATCGCGGCGGAGATGCAGCGAAGCGTGCCTGGCTATGGTTCCTAGCTGTGTTGCGGTGATCCGATCCCCTGCAATGCTGGCGATCTTGTAAGAAGCGAAAGAAACAGTCGTTGCGACCGGCTTGGCGCTGGTGTTCTGTGGGAGAATGCCTATGTTTCGCGTAGTTTCGAAATTACAGGGTTCCTATTTTTGCTTCTCGAAATTTCAATCGTTGTTATTCTCACCATCTTGAATGGCGTCCTCGCCATGTCCGAGCTTGCTGTCGTTTCCTCACGGCCGGCTCGTCTCAAAGTCATGGCCGATCAGGGAAGCCGCGGGGCCGCCATGGCAATCCGGCTCGCTGAGCAGCCCGGAAGGTTTTTGTCGACCGTACAGATCGGCATTACGCTCGTTGGCGTACTGTCCGGTGCATTCTCGGGTGCCACGCTTGGCGCGCGACTGGCCGGTTGGCTAGGCACCCACGGCTTGTCACAGGCCGCAGCCGATGCACTCGGGGTCGGCTCGGTCGTTGTCGCCATCACATACCTGTCGCTGATCGTTGGCGAATTGGTACCAAAGCAGATCGCGCTTCGCGCCCCCGAGACGGTTGCAAGCAAAGTCGCTCCGGCGATGATGCTTCTGTCTCGCCTGGCCGCACCGCTCGTCTGGCTGTTGGACTTCTCCGGCCGCACCATCCTTCGTCTTCTTGGTCAATCGGGCAAGTCCGGTGACGTGGTGACCGATGAAGAAATCAAGACCGTACTGGCAGAGGCGCACAGCGCTGGTGTCATCGAGATGGAAGAGTCTGCGATGATCTCTGGTGTCATGCGTTTGGCCGACCGAAATGCCAGAGCCTTGATGACACCGCGCCGGGAGGTGGAGGTGATCGATGTCGAGGACGGTTTCAACGAGATTCGGGATCAACTTCGCCGCACCGCGCAGGCGCGACTGCCAGTGCGCAAGAATAGCTCCGACGAAATCATCGGCGTGCTTTTGACGAAGGATTTTTACGACGCGCTTGCGTCGTCCGGCCATGTCGACATCACCGCTATTGTGCAGGAAGTGCCGATCGTATCTGATCTGTCAGGCGCTCTCGACGTCATTCAGGCCATTCGTCGTTCACGCTGCCACATGGTGCTGGTCTATGACGAATATGGCCACTTTGAAGGCGTCATCACCTCCGGCGACATTCTGGAAGCAATCCTGGGCGCGGTCCAGGAGGACTCGATTGGCGAGAAGGCGATCGTACGCCGCCACGATGGCAGCTATCTCGTATCGGGCTGGACGCCGATCGATGAGTTTGCCGATTTCATGGGCTTCCAAATTGATAGTGACAGGGATTATCAGACGGTTGCAGGGCTCGTGCTGGAAGAGATGAAGCATCTGCCTGACGTCGGCGAGAGTTTCGTGATGAACGGCTGGCGGTTCGAGGTGGTCGACCTTGATGGACGCAGAATCGACAAGCTTCTCTTGACCGCTGAAGCGCCGCTCGACGATGGCGGAAGCCATACACTTCAGTAAGTCGATCGGACCTGCTCGTTCGTGCGGAACCTTCATGTGGAAAGGAGTTCCCCCTTTCACCTATGGAGGCAGATATGAAAGCTCTTGCAAAAAGCTGTAGCAGCTTTACCGGCACCGTCATGGCCCAGACGGCTGTTGTGACCGTGCCTGGCGAGGTGAGAACCTAGATAACCGGCTAGGACGGTCCGTTCGTTGCCTATGATGGTGATATCATTGTCGCAACGGAACGGCCGTCATCGGTCGAAATACACACGATCCCCAGCAAATGACGCCCACTGTTACGCGGGTGATCAACAAGCAACGCGTGATCGTCGATCCACATATGCACCGCGTGATCGAAATCATCAAATAATCAATCTGTTCACTGAACTGGCTGACATTATGCTTGCACCCGGATGCATCGACCTTGCGTTACGGAATGTAACCTCGGTCGATGTGACCGTGCCCAAACCTAACTATTGGCTTGCCCTCTCCCGGAGTGCCTATTGGTCGGGTCCTAGAGTGATGAGCGCGCTTCCTTTCGGCCGAGGAGCCAGAGAAGATACGGTCCTCCGATCAGGGCGGCGAACAGGCCGACCGGCACCTGGTAGGGATAGATGACCACACGCGATAACCAGTCGGCAACGAGAAGCAGGCCGGCGCCGATCAGCATGGCCGCGAGCAGGTTTTCGCTGGCCCGTCGAAAGCCGATCAATCTCGACAGGTGGGGTGCGATCAAGCCGGTGAGGCTGAGCGGTCCAATGAGGAAGGAAGAGATCGCGGTCATCAGCGCGGCGAAGGCTGCAAGCAGCAGCCGTGTTGATGTGACGCGAAGTCCGACACTGCGCGCCAACCCCGTACCAAGCGGCAGGATCGCGAACCAGCGCGTCATCAGGAAGAGCGGTACTGTCAGAACGGTTAGCGAGATGATTGCCGTCCAGGCTTCGAGCGTGCCAGCGCGGTTGGTCGAGCCCGATATCCAGGTCAGCAGAATGTAGCTTCGCATGTCTCCCTGGGCGAGCACCATGCCGATGATTGCAAAACACAAAGCGCTGATGGCAACACCGGCAAGCAGGAGTGCCTCCGCCGATAGCCCGGCGCGCCGCGCAATGGCGATCATGGCCAGGAATGAAGCCAGTGCGCCTGATGCCATGCCGGCGATCATGATTGGAGGCGAGGGGAAGGCGAATATGAATAGCGTCACCGTCAGTCCAGCCCCGGCGCCGGAGGAGACGCCGAGCATCTCGGGGCTAGCCAGCGGATTGCCGGTCACGCGCTGCATGATGAAGCCGGCCGCACCCAGCATCGCTCCTGCTCCGGCCGCAACGACAATGCGCGGCAGCCGGAACGGGAGAAGATCTAAGAGCAGCGAGCCGATGGCTACTCTCCAGCCGCCATCGGTCGGTCCAACAACAAGCACGGCTACGAACACAAGCAGAAAGCCAGCAGCGAGAAGCAGAAGCGCCGGTGCTGGTCGCAATCGACGTCGCACAGCCCCGGCCGATCTTGCCGTAACCGCCGCCTGCCCGGGGACGCGCGGCAGCAAAAACAGCAGGAGCGGACCGCCGATGAGCGCGGTGGCTGCTCCCGTCGGCGCGAGGTCGGAAAAGCCTGGACCGAGCAGCTGCGTCAGGCAATCCGTCAGAAACAACACCCCGGCGCCGGCAAGAGGCGCAGTCGTCAGGATCTGACGCGTGGTGCGCGCACCGCAAAGCCGCGCGATCGCCGGCGCGGCAAGCCCGAGGAAACCAATGATGCCGACCGTCGCGGTGACGGAGGCCGACAGCCAAACGGCAAGCATTAGAATGGCAAGCCGGACGGCGTGTAGCGAAACACCGAGACCTTTGGCGCTGGTATCGTCCAAAGCCAGCACATTGAGCGGCCTGAGCAAAAGCAGCGCGGCGATAAGACCAGCAGCGAGCTGAGGTGAAAGCGATGTTACGCCACCCCAATCCTGCTGGTTGAGGGCGCCGGCGCCCCAGATATGGATCGACATGGCATATTCGCCACGCGCCAGCACCAGCGTAACGCTAAGTGAGGATGCCACCATGCTGACGATCATGCCACAGATGGCCACGGTGACCGGATCAAGACCGCGGCGCCAACTCAAGGCAAGGGCAAGGGCAACGGCGCCCAGACCACCGGCAAAGGCGATGAGCTCACGCGAGACACCGGCAAGGACGGGCGAAAAACCAAGACCGATCGTCAGCGCCAGCTGCGCGCCGGAGGCGATGCCGAGTGTCGAGGCATCGGCGATTGGATTGCGCAAGATGCGCTGCAGCAGCGCCCCGGCGAGGCCCAGTGCAGCCCCTGAGATCAGAGCGACCACTGCTCGTGGCATAAGGCTGCTCCAGAGCAGGATCGCGTCGAGTGCCTTGGCTTGCTCGGGATCGCCGGGCACCTGGGGACGCAGCAGCAGTAGAAGGACGAAGGACGTGACGCATGCAACCGCAAGCACCCAGGCCGGCATGGTTGGTCTGAAATGAGTGCGTGGTATGGAAAGGCTAGCCATTTCGGACACGGGAGAATCCTTGCGCCAGAAAGTCGGCGAAGCGACTTGCGGCCGGAAGCGCGCCATAGGGGTTGATCGAACCGGTCGTCAGGATGCGGCCCTCGCGCACGGCCGGAAGCGCGTTCCAGAATACACTTCCTGTCAGGGCATCGAACGCATCTTGCGGATGCGGCGGAATGAGGAGGATCCAGGCATCGGGCATGGACGCCAGAGTTTCAATGCCGACAGGTGCCGTGGCGGAATAGCTGGTCGCTCCTTTCCAGGCGTTCGACAGCCCGACCCGCTGCAATACTTCACCGAACATGCTGTCGGAACCAAACACCCGGTAGTGGCGGGCATCGCCGAGATTGATTGGCAAGATAGGGCGTCCATCGCCGCTTTCGGCAAACAGGGACTTATAACGATCCAGTTTCGCAGCGAGATCCTTGACCAGCTGCCGCGCCTCCTTGCGCTCAAGGCGTTCGCCAATTGCCAGTGTTGCCTGTTCGGCCAGTTCGTAGGGACTTCTTCCGGGCACATAGATCGCATGACTTTCGACCGCTGCAATGCGGCTCATCAGCGGATCGGCCCAGGCGTAGAAGTTGGAGTTGACGATCAGGTCGGGGTGGGCGAAGCGCAAGACCTCAAGGTTCGGCGTCCCGCGCAGCCCGAGATCAGTCACGGTCTCCGGCACTTCGGGCGTCACGGCGATCTGCCTGAATTGGCGCAGTTCCGTCGCCGCAACCACGTTGGCACCGATCGCAAGCAGCGTTTCCAGGAGCGCCCAGTCGAGCGTGGCAACCCGTGGTTCTGGCGACCGGCCTTGCGCCACACTCGTGACGAACGTGGCCGCTCCAGCCAGAAAAGTCCTGCGGGTGAGCAGTGATGCGCTCAAATTCATCTCCAGTCGCGCGAAGAAGGTCCGGAAGGGCCTTCTTCATATGCAAAATTATTATGCTACCAGACCTTGCTCAGCTTGAAGGTGAAGGTGCGTGCGTCACCATAACCGCATGCGCCCACACCGCCGCAGCTTTCCACGTATACCTTGTCAAATATGTTGGTGACGTTGAGTGACGCGACCCAGTCGTTCTTTTTGTAACGGACCGCGGCGTCAACAAGTGTCGCGTCGGGAACCTTGAGCGTATTGGCTTCGTCGGCCCACGATTCACCCTTGTAACGCACACCTGCGCCGAGGCTCAGGCCCTCGAGCGTGCCTGTCGTCACGGTGTAGTCGAGCCACAAGGAGGCTGTAACATCCGGCACGATGTACGGGGTTTTCCCGACAAGCGATGGGTTGGGATCGTTCCTGGTGACCTCGACATCATTATAGGCAACTGAGCTGAGAACCTTCCAGTTATCGTTGAGGTTGACCTTGCCTTCCAGTTCGACGCCCTGGGATCTGACTTCACCCAATTGATCCTGCCACGGTGGCACTGCGATCGACACGACGTTGTTGCGCTTGTTGATGTGGAAGACCGAGGCCGTGAAGGTCGCATCCATGAAGATCGGCTCGTATTTTACACCGGCTTCAAACTGCTCGCCTTCCTCCGGCACCAGCGGGCCTTGCGCGCCGAGCCCAACCAGCGGGTTGAAGAAGCTTGCGGCACTGATGTAAGGCGTCACGCCATTGGTGAACTCATAGGCGAGGCCCGCCCGACCGCTCCATGCGCCTTCAGAGGTGCGGAAGTCGTCATTGGCGGGCAGCCGATCGTCCATCTCGCTGCGCACATAGTCGTAGCGGCCGTTAAGCGTGGCTATCCAGCCATCACCGAAGCGGATCTGGTCCTGGGCGTAGACGCCAAGCTGGTTCATCGCCAGAACCTGATTGTAAAGCGGGTTGTTGGGCGGTAGCGGCAGCCCGTAGATCGGGTCAACCGGGCTGATTGGCGTCGTCCCGAACAGCGAGTTTTGAACATTATCGATGCGATAGTAGCGGTAGTCTATCCCCGCCATGACGGTATGGTTGGCACCGCCGAGCTCAAAATCGGTCTCGACGCGATTGTCAAATGCCAATGTGTCGGCGCTGGTATCGCCCTCAAAACCGATGCGTAGCAGGTCGTAGTTCGGCGCCGTCGGCGTGCCGCCGACATAGCCGTAGGGGTAGGGTCCGAATTCATACTTGTTGAGATGCCCGTAGCGAAAGTTCGACGACAGTTTCCAGCCGTTGTCGAACTCGTGCTCCAGCTCATAGCCGACCATTTCCTGATTGTAGCGACCGGTATCGCTGTCCGGTTCGCCCGGGAAGAAGTCGCGGCGTATCTTGCCGAACGGTGCGTCCACCACGGTGCCGACATAGGGGAGGAACCCGTTGCCGACGTGCACCTGATCGAGCCCGCCAGCGTAGGCCCATACGGTGAAGTTAGTGGAGGCGTCCGGAGAGACCGTTAGCTGCGGCACGATGAAGCCGCGCAGGTCATGCGAGAAATCGGAATAGTTGTCGCCGCCGGCGATCTTGCCGGTCAGGCGATAACTCATGGTATCGCTGCTGCCGACCTTGCCAGAAAAGTCGAAACCGCCGAACCCGTTGCCGTTACTGTTGATGCCGGTCTCGGTATAGGAATAGGGCTCGTCGGTCGGTCGCTTGCGTATCATATTGACGATGCCACCTGGGTTGGAGCCGCCGTAAAGAACCGAGGCAGGCCCCTTCAGCACTTCGACACGCTCCAGCATGAATGGATCGATCTGGAAGCCGCCGAAGCCATAGCTGAACAGGCTGAGGCCATCCAGGAAAACGCCGGTTTGCGTGGCGTTGAAGCCGCGAATATAAAACCAGTCGGTATCAGGGTCGGTGCCATAAGGAGCAGTGGTCACGCCAGGCGTATAGCGCAAGGCTTCATCGACCTTGTTGACGACGCCGCGGTCATCCATTTCCTGCCTTCCGACAACGGAGACGGCCTGTGGAATTTCGTTGAGCGGCGTGTCGGTCTTCGATCCCGTCGTGGTTTCCTTGGCGACGTATCCGTTCACGGGACCGATCGCTTTGTTGTCGGCGCTCTTACCCTGGACGACGATCGGCGCAAGTGCCGTGTCGGCGGTCTGCGCCTGAGCCGTCCAGGCCGCGCAAAGACCGATCAGCGCGACACTCGCACTCAAAGCCCGCCGCGCGCCCTGGAAACCTTCTACTTTTTGCATATTCCTACCACCCCGCTCATAGGCCCGCCGGCGGCCTGCCAGGCGCCAGCTGTAATAAGCTGAGCGATTAACTCAAATTTAAAGGTCGGGCTTGGCCCGATCAGCGGCCATTGAACGATTTTGGGCAATTTCAAAATTCATGGGCAGATCTTTGCAAAAATGCATCACTCACACTTCGACCGCTTCCAGCGCGCCGGTGTCGTGCCGACGTGCTTGCGAAAGACACGTGTGAAATGCGCCTGGTCGGAAAAGCCCGTTTCAACGGCGATTGCGGTGAGGCCTTGATCGCTATCGCGCAGCAGCTCTTTGGCAAGCTCAAGTCTGGCGTTCATCTGCCAATCATGTGGCGTGAGGCCGGTAGAGGCCTTGAACGAATGGCTGAAATGCGACTGCGACAGCCCCGCCAGTTCGGCCAGTTCCTGCAGGCGGATGTTGCGACCGCAATGCTCCCGCATGAACTCGGTGGCGCGGCGCAATTGCCACGATGCCAGTTCACCGCGCTTGCGGGGTGGCGTCTTGACCATCTTCAGCACGTCGATGACAAGTGAGAGCGCAAGACCATCGCCGTAGAGATCATGCAACGGAGTGGGACTGGCGATCTCCGTGGCAATCAGTTCGGCAAGCGCCATGGCCCGCTGGTCGAAGAAGAGCAGTTGCGGCTCTCTCAGCTTTTGCGGATCGATATCTTCCATCAGCCGCTGGCTGATGACATCGGCATCGAAATGGACATCGAGATGACGCATCGAGTGTACCTCTGTGATGTCCACCCACAGTTCCATTTCCGCCGGGATATAGGAAATTGGACTCGCTCGACGGTCCTGCGGTGTCCCGGCTGCCGTCGCCGAACGCCTGACCGAAGGACGACCGCGCCCGAGATGGTCGAGAAGGATGAAGAGCCGCGGATCGCGCGCCACGTAATGTCCGCCGGCATAGGCGCCGCATTCGACATCCCACAGGTCGGCTGCAATGCCGTTCCAGTTTCGACGCCTGAGCCCGCCAACGACCGAGAACCCCTCGATCGCGTTCTGCATGCGCGGCTGAAATGTCATGGCACTGTCCTGCAACTATAAAACATGTGTGCAATTATCAAGTTTATTGCATCGCATCAATCGTGACGTTTCAGGTTTTTCAGTGGTTCCTCATCTGTGCATCATGCAGCCGGTTATAGGCGCCACGCTTGGCGATGAGGTCTTCATGTGTGCCCTGCTCAACGATGCCATTGTCATCGACGACGACAATGCGATCCGCTCCCTGGATGGTCCCGAGCCGATGGGCGATGACGAGGGTCGTGCGTCCTTCCGACAGCTCCGCAAGTGAGCGCTGGATGGCGCGCTCCGTCTCAGTGTCGAGAGCCGACGTCGCTTCGTCGAGGATCAGGATGGGAGGGTTCTTCAGGAACATGCGCGCAATGGCAACACGCTGCTTCTGTCCGCCGGAAAGCTTGACGCCGCGCTCGCCGATGACGGTATCGAGACCCGCGGGCAGCCCCGCAAGCATATCCTCAAGCCGTGCCCGGCGGGCTGCCTCGACAATCTCACCATCGCTGGCACCCAATCGGCCGTAGGCGATATTCTCGCGGATCGTGCCGCCGAACAGGAAGACGTCCTGCTGCACAATGCCGATCTGTTGCCGCAGGGACACCTTGGTCATGTCGCGGATGTCGAGGCCATCTATCGTGATGCGGCCACTGCCAACCTCGTAGAAACGCGGCAGGAGCGAACAGATCGTCGTCTTGCCGGCCCCAGAAGGGCCGACGAAAGCGATCGTTTCCCCGGCGCGGATCGTCAGATTGACACGCTCGAACACCGCCGCTGCCGAACTGTATCCAAAAGAAACGTCCTCATAGGCGATCTCGCCCTTGAGATGGCCGACCGTGACGGCATCAGGTGCGTCTGCGATATCTGGCTCGGTATCGATAAGCTGCGTGAAGCGTCGGAAGCCGGCGATGCCCTTGGGATAGGTTTCAATGACGGAGTTGATCTTTTCGACAGGACGGAAAAAGACGCCGACGAGAAGCAGGAAACCGATGAAGCCGCCGGCGGTGAGGTTGCCAGAGAGCACGAAATAAGCCCCGGCGATCATCACGACCATCTGCGTCAGCCGCATGCTCATATAGCTCAGCGAGCTGCTTGCCGCCATGAGCTTGTAGGCGTCAAGCTTGACGCGCCGATAGCTCTGATTGTCCTTTTCGAAGAGCGTGCGCTCGTAGTTCTCGTTGGCGAAAGCCTGCACGACGCGGATGCCGCCGACATTTTCCTCAATGCGGGTGTTGAAGTCGCCGACCCTGTCGAAGAGACGACGGAAATTCTGCGTCATGCGGCTCCCGAAATGGCTCGTCACCCAGGCTGTCAGGGGTACGACAACTGCCGTTATCAGTGCCAGTTGCCAGTTGACCGAGAACATCAGCAGCAAGGCGCCGGCAAAGGTCATCAATGCGATGAAAAGGTCCTCGGGGCCGTGATGGGCGACTTCGCCAATCTCTTCGAGATCCTTCGTCAGCCGCCCGACGATATGTCCGGTCTTTTGGTTGTCGAAATAGTTGAAAGACAGCTTCTGCAGATGATTGAACGCCGCGCGGCGCATGTCTGTCTCGATATTGATACCAAGCATATGGCCCCAATAGGTGACGACCGCCATGAGGCCGGTATTGACAACATAGATTGCAAGCAAAGCGGCCGACGCAAGCAGGATCAACAGCCATTCCTGGCTGAGCAGGAGCCTGTCCACGAACAGCTTGACGGCCATGGGAAAGCCGAGCTCCAACAGGCCTGACAGAATGGCGCAGGAAAAGTCGAGCATGAAAAGGCCGCGATACGGCCGATAATAGGAGAAGAAGCGACGCAGCATTGAAGCACTCGAAATGAGCAGGGGACGGCCGAATCCGATCAGCCAAAGATCCGCATTGGAGAAAACATGACCTGGTTTCTCCATATTCTGAAGCGGGCTGGATAGTGCGTTGCACGCCCAAATGCAACATCGTGCGGCTCGCGCCTTGAAGGCTCGGATCGCAATGCTTGTTGGCGACGTTACAGCGGCGTCACCGGTTCTATTTTGCTCGCTTATGAAAACGCGCGAACGTCAAACAGTATGCCGATGCTCACGAAGCGTGAGCACGCTTTGGAAGCAGGGCCAACGACGCGATGCCTTTCTTCAAGAGCGCTGCGGGGTTAGACTTGGTTGTCGACCGGAGCGTCATCCGATGGATGACACGCTGGCGCAAGGCGTGAAACGAGCCGATTGATGATCGAGTTTGGCGAAGGGGCCGTGATGTGCTTGTCTTCTCGGGTTCATCGGCCGAGATCAGTCTGCCGCAGGTCGTTTAGGGCGACGGCGGCCGCTACTACGCCAACAGTGATATGGAGTTTTGGATCAAGGGCCGGGAAGCGCGCTGACGCGTGATGGGAAGAAGGAAGCATGCCATACCAACTGAGCGGGTTGGTTGATGCATCTAGGAAGCCCGATGGCAACGCGACTTCGCTGCCTGACGAGAATGGAGCGGAAATCCGGGAAAGGAGACATTGTGAGTCTGAGGCCACCACGATCACTCTCCAGCCAGTCGAGTGCCTTGAATCCATTGGAATATGAGCTTGCCTCAGCGCGAGCGGACGCTTTGGGTCGTCAGGGCAGGAAAGCGGAAGCCGCGCTGGCGAGGCTTGCAGCGTGGTCGGCACAAGACCGAAGAATTGACCGACAAAGCCTTCTCGACGACGCCTCCGAGGCCGTTTGGGCGTTGTTTATTCAACGCGAGATCTGCGGACTCCACAATGGGAGGGATGTCATCAAGCGCTACGAAATCCCCGACGAGGTTCTTGCAAGGCTTGGCGCGATGCGCAAATGAGCGGAGCGCGATCATTGAAGCCTTGCGATCGATCGCAGGTCATCTGCCGTTGTCGTTGGAAATCCAAAGAATTCCAGATAGGCCGGGATCTGCTCGAACAACATATCCGTGCCAACCTGAAATGGGCATCCACGCGCGCGTGCCGCAGCGAGCAGCGGCGTGATTTCTTCCTTCATGACGACCTCGCCCACGAAAGTGGACGCAGAAAGCCGAGACACATCAAGCGGCAACGGATCGTCCTTGCGCATTCCGAGCGGTGTCGCGTTGACGACGATATCGAAACCCGTCGGGTCATTCGAGCCAGCAGTCACTTCTGTCTTCGGATAGTGTGTCGTCAGACGGCTTTTAAGCCCATTGAGCGTGACAGCGTTGTCATCATGAAGCGAAATCCGGCGCACGCCAGCGCCTGCCAGTGACGCAGCGATCGCCGATCCGACACCGCCTGCGCCGACGATCAATACCTGCGCCCCTGTTATCGTTTGTCCCTTGCGCAAGAGTCCCCTCACGAAACCTTCGCCGTCAAACATGTCGCCCATCAACCGTCCGTCCGGCGCGAGCCTGACCGCGTTGCAGGAGCCGGCCACTTTCGCATTCGTCGACACCTCGTCGATCAACCCCATTGTCGTAATCTTGTGGGGCATCGTGACGAGGGCGCCGTGAATATTCGAAAGTTTGAAGACGAGCTTGAGGAACGACGGATAGTCTTCGGGCTTGCAACCCATTGGTACGACGACGGCGTCGATGCCACTCTTTTCGAAATAGGGATTGTAGATCAGGGGAGCCTTGAATGACTCTGTCGGATAGCCGAGATGAGCAATTAGCCGTGTGGTCCCAGTAATCATTTCAATGACCTCGTCGAACCTGGACTTTGTCCAGGTGGATCGTCTCGCCTGACCGCGCCGATGCCTTGATCGCCTCGATCACGCGCAAGGTGGCAAGCCCTTCCTTGCCGCCGACAAGTGGCTCCGCTTCACGACGAATGACATCGCAGAAGTGTTGAAGCTGTAGCGCCAGTGGATCGGCCGGAGTGAATGGCACGTGTTCCTTGACAAGCGGTTCAAGCCAATCCGGCTTCGACGCATTGGTCCAAAGCGCGAGTTGGGGAATGGCCAGCGATCCGCCGGTCCCGCCGATCTGGTAGCAAAATTGATGCTGCTGCGGAAACGCCGGGTTCTCCCCAGTCGTCATCTCCCAGCTCCAGGGAGAGGCGACAGCATCGGATGCATTCAACGTTGCGAGCACACCGCCCGCGAAACGGAGCAGGATGACGAGGGTATCCTCGACAAGGTACTGGCGGGCAGAATTTGACTCCATTGCATGGACGGATTCGACCTCGCCGAAGAAATAGCGGAAGAGATCAACGTCATGGATCAGGTTGATGAAGGTCGGCCCCGCACCTTCCTGTCGGCGCCAGTCGATATCGAAGTAGCCGTCCGGCTTGGCGACCCAGAATGTTGCCTGGACAGTCAGGATCTTACCGAGCCGACCGCTGTCGAGAACGCGTTTTGCCGCCCGTATCATGGGGCTATGACGGCGATGGTGGCCAACCAGGATGGGGACGCCTGCCTTTGTGCCGGCGGCAACGAGGAGGGCGGCTGCTTCCGCATTGTCGGCGATCGGCTTCTCGACAAGGACGGGAATTTCCGTTGCAATGGCCTTGAGGGCGTTGTCGACATGAAGTTGGTTCGGGGTGGCAACAATTACGCCGTCCGGGCGCTTGGCTGCTGTCGCCTCGGCAAGCGTGGAAAACCATGACGCGCCCTTGCTTGCCGCAAAGTCACGCCCGGCATCAGAGGGATCGATGACGGCGGAAAGTATCGTGCGCGGCTCGGCCAGAATGCCTTCGATATGGCGCTGACCGATGAGACCGGCGCCCATCACCGCGATTTTCAAGGGAGCCGTCTGCGATGGTGCTGACATGAGAATTCCCTCAAAGGTCCTAGTTGCGCAGGATTTCACCGAGGAATTTGCGTGTGCGCTCATGGCTGGGATTGGTGAAGAACTCCCCGGGAGGCGCCTCCTCGACGATCGCGCCGCTCGCCATGAAGATGACGCGGTTTGCGACCTGCCGGGCGAAGCCCATTTCATGTGTCACGCAGACCATCGTCATGCCTTCGTCGGCGAGGCTGATCATGGTATCGAGCACTTCCTTGACCATTTCCGGATCGAGAGCCGAGGTCGGCTCATCGAAGAGCATGATCTTCGGGCGCATGCAGAGCGCCCGTGCAATCGCGACGCGCTGCTGTTGGCCACCGGAAAGCTGCACAGGATATTTGCCTGCCTGTTCGAGGATCTTGACCCGGCCAAGCAGAGAACGTGCGCGCTCCTCCGCCTCCGCCCTTCCAACGCCAAGCGCGCGCATCGGCGCTAGCATGCAATTCTGCAACACGGTCAGATGGGGAAAGAGATTGAACTGCTGGAAGACCATGCCGACTTCGCGGCGGATCGCGTCGATCGCCTTCGCCTGGTTTGCGAGCAGGATGCCGCCGACGCGGATTTCCCCCTTCTGATAGGTCTCCAGATGGTTGATGCAGCGGATCAGCGTCGACTTTCCGCTGCCGGACGGACCGCACAGCACAATCCTTTCGCCCTTTAGAACCGACAGGTTGATATCGTGCAGGGCCTGAAAGGCGCCATACCACTTCTCCACGTGGCTCATGGTGATAACGGTCTCGGTGGTCGATGCGGGCCAAGGACTGTTCATGAGTTTAATTCCGTCTCTTTCGTGGTCGGCGCCGCAGATCACCGCGATGCCGCAGCGAATTTCCGTTCAAGACGGGCGCCGAAAATCGTCAACGGGCAGCACATCAGGAAATACAGCGCGCCGACGATCCCGAAGACCGTCAGCGGCTCGAAGATCTGGTTGGAAATGATGTTGCCGGCGCGTGTGAGTTCCGTGAAGCCGACGATGGATGCGAGCGAGGTTCCTTTGATCAACTGCACGAGGAAGCCGATCGTTGCCGGCAGTGAGATGCGCAGAGCCTGTGGCAGGATGACGTCCTTCATGCGGGAGACATATTTGAGGCTGAGCGCTCTTGCAGCTTCAGTCTGGCCGCGCGGGACCGCTTCGATCGAGCCACGCCAGATTTCGCCCAGATAGGCGCTGGCATGCAGCGTCAGGCCGATGGCAACGGCCACCCAGGCATCGAGCTTGAAACCGATCAGGGCAAGTCCGTAATAGACCACGAAAAGCTGCATCAGCAGTGGCGTTCCCTGAAAGACCGCGATGTAGCCGGCCATCACTCGCTCCAACAGCGGTATCTCCGAAGCGCGCGCGAGCGCGACACCAAGCCCGGCAATGCATCCGCAGACGAAGCCGACCACGGACAAGACGACGGTCCATTTCAGACCAATCAGAAGGAAGACGAATTCTTCGCTGCCCATCGACTGCTCCTAAGTGACCGGATAGGTGAAATAACGTGCCGAAAAGAACGCGAAGAGGCGCATCATCAGCCAGGAAATGACGAGGTAGAAAATCGTCACAGTGAAATAGACCTCGAAGCTGCGGAAACTCTCCGACTCGATGCGCTGCGAAACCGAGGTGAGCTCATAGGCCGAGATGGCCGAGGCAATGCTGGTCGATAGCGTTAGCAACACGAACTGGCTGGTCAGCGACGGATAGATCGCCCTCAGCGCCGGCTTGAGGATGATGAGGCGGAAAACCTGCGCCTTGTGCAGGCCGAGCGCGAGGCCGGCTTCCATCTGACCTTTGGAGATCGACTGGACGCCGCCACGGATAATCTCGATGGCGTAGGCGCCGCCGTTGATCCCCAGAGCGATGATCGCCGTTGGCGTCGGATCGAGCCGGATACCGGCAAGGGGGAGGGCGAAATACAGGAAAAAGATCTGAACCAGGAACGGCGTGTTGCGAATGAGCTCGACGAAGCCGATCACCAGCCAGCGCAGCGGTTTGTAGCGCGAGTCCCGCAATGCGACGCCGCCGATGCCAATCACGATTGCCAGCAGCATGCCGCAGATGGCAAGCAGCAACGTGCCAAGACAGCCGAGCAGCAGGCTCGGCAAACCATCGATGACCGGCGCGAAATCCAGCGTGTAGTTCATCACCTCTCCTCAGTCGCGTTCGACCATGCCAGCCATGGCTTGGACCGCCAATTCATAGCCGGCTGCGCCAAACCCAATCATGATTGCCGTTGCTACACGAGAGATAAGGGACTTGTGATAGATGTTCTCGCGCGCATGCACGTTGGAGATATGCAGCTCGATCTTCGGCGGATCGAAAGTCTTCAGCGCGTCGAGCAGTGCAATCGACGTGAAGGTGTAGCCGGCCGGGTTGATGATGATACCGCAGGCCTCGTTGCGTGCCTGGTGCACGCTCTCTACGAGCTCACCTTCGAAATTTGTCTGGCGAAAGTCGATGCCGAACCCAAGGTTATTTGCCTTGGCGAGGCACCTTTCCTTGATCTCCGCGAGCGTTGTCGCGCCGTAGATGGCGGGTTCCCGCTGGCCGAGCAGGTTCAGGTTGGGCCCATTGAGCACAAATATCGTATTGTTCATGATCGCGCTCCTCGAAACGCGCAAAGCCTTGCTTTTCGGCGTCGCGACACCGTTGGCGGGCATCGCAACGCCCGCCAGTTTGCTTTTGCTAAGCGGTTAGCGGCTCAGTTGGCGGTGAACGGAATGCCGTCCAGGCTCGCAGGGAACTCCGGAACCGGCACCTTCATCCACTTGTCATAGATCTTTTTGAGCTCGCCATTGGCCTTGATCTTGTCGACGAAGGCGTTGATCGAGGCGTTGATCTCCTTCTCGCCAAGCCGCGTGCAAGCGCCATTGTAGAGCTTCTGGAATTCGAGCTTGTTTTCGAATTCGCCCGGACGGGCTTTTTCGACACGGTCCATGTAGAAGATATTGCCGCCGAGCGCTTGCACCTGGCCGGACACCAGCGCCTGGACGCTGGGAGCATCACCGTCGAAGCGGCGGATCGTAGCGCTCTGGGGGGCGTTCTTGGTAACCTGGGTATCTTGAGCCGCACCTTTCGCGACACCAATCGAAAGATTGGCCATGTCATCATTCGTTTTGACGGACATGGACTTTGGCGCAATCAGCACGATTGCGTTGGCGACGTAAGGTTTGCTGAACTGAACGGCCTTGGCGCGCTCCGGCAGCATGGCCATCGTCGCGAAGAGAACGTCGACGCGGCCCGTGGTCAGGGCCGGAATGCGGTTGTTGACTTCCAGCGGCACGAATTCGACGGAAACGCCCAGTTCCTTTGCGTAAAGCGTCGCAATATCGGCATCGAGGCCGTCCTGCTTGCCGCCGCTCGTCACAAAGCCCCACGGCGGATTGTCGCCCTGGATGCCAACGATAAGCTTTCCTCTGGCTTTGATTTCTTCGGGTGTGACGGCGGCAGCTGGGTTCGCAAGCCCGATGGCAGCTACGAGAGCAGCAGCACCCAGCATCACATTTCGGCGCGTCAGCAGCGATTTGAACATCGATTCCTCCTCCTTTTTGGCGGTCGCTCGGACCCAACAGTCATCCTCTCCCGACTGCATGACAAACTTTTGCCAGAGGATTTGCCATAAATCAACCGAGTTTTTCAAAATCATATGAGACTTTTGATTTGGCCAATTGATTTGAAATGTTCACGACATTTGGCATAATACCATGATCGAGAGTTGGCGCGTAAGGCAAAGTGGCCCATGGCGGCGCTCCCGTGTGCCGACAGAAAGGGTTTTGAATTATGAAGACCTCGATTGCGACGGTAACGCTCAGCGGCGAGTTGCCCGACAAGCTTGAAGCCATTGCGCGCGCGGGCTTCGACGGTGTCGAGATTTTCGAGAACGACTTTCTGGCCTTTGACGGGAGCCCAGCCGACGTCGGCAAGATGGCGAACGATCTCGGGCTGAAGATAACGCTTTTCCAGCCCTTCCGCGACTTTGAAGGCATGCCGGATGCGCTTCGAAGCCGTACCTTCGACCGGGCTGAACGCAAGTTCGACGTCATGCAGGAGCTCGGAACCGACATGGTGCTTGTCTGCTCGAACGTCTCGCAGGCAGCGCTTGGAGGCATCGATCGCGCGGCTGCCGACTTTCACGAATTGGGTGAGCGTGCGGCCAAACGCGGCCTCAAGGTGGGTTATGAGGCGCTCGCCTGGGGCCGTTACGTCAATGATCATCGCGATGCCTGGGAGATCGTACGGCGCGCTAATCACCCGAATGTCGGGCTTATCCTCGACAGCTTCCATTCGCTCTCGCGCAAGATCGATATCAACTCGATCCGGTCGATTCCAAAGGAGAAGATCTTCATCGTGCAATTGGCCGATGCGCCGCTGATCGATATGGATCTTCTCTATTGGAGCCGCCATTTTCGCAACATGCCAGGCGAGGGCGATCTGCCGGTAACAGCGTTCACCGAGGCGGTGGCGTCGACCGGGTATGACGGCTATTTCTCGCTGGAAATCTTCAATGACCAGTTTCGTGGCGGCTCCACGCGGGCGATCGCCGCGGATGGTCATCGTTCGCTGATCTATCTGGCCGACCAGGTTCGCCGCAATGTCCAGACGCCGATCGGCGTTCCCATGCCGGAACGTGCTGTCGTAAAGGGTATTGGCTTTGTTGAATTCGCCACCGATGAAGATGAGGCCGTCGAGCTGATTGCGCTCTTACAGGCCTTGGGTTTCCGCAAGAGGGCCGTCCATCGATCCAAAAAGGTGACGTTGTTTGAACAGGGCAGTATCCGGATCCTGGTCAATGCCGATCCGCTCGGTTTTGCAAGCGCTGCCTATGCAGTCCACGGCACATTCGCTTATGCCCTGGCGCTCGTTGTCGAGGATGCCACTGAAGCTTATCGGCGCGCTCTTGCGATGGATGCTGAGCCCTTCCAACAGGCCGTTGCCGATGGCGAGCTCGAACTGCCGGCAATTCGCGGCGTCGGCGGCGGCCTGATCTACCTCATCGACGACAAGAGCCCGCTCGGCCGTTTCTCGGAAATCGATTTCGAGCCGGTTTGGGAAGAGGGCGGCAAGGCTGGCGCCGGCCTGCTGCAGTTCGACCATGTCGCCCAGACGGTCGCCTATGATGAAATGCTGACCTGGCTGCTCTTCTACACGTCAATTTTCGAGACCAGAAAGACGCCAATGGTTGATATCATCGATCCGAGCGGCGTTGTGCGCAGCCAGGTGGTTGAAAATGAAACCGGCAGGCTGCGCATTACAATGAATGGCGCGGAGAACCGCCGCACGCTTGCCGGTCACTTCATCGCCGAAAAATTCGGTTCGGGCATCCAGCATCTGGCCTTTTCGACCGACGACATTTTCGTCACCGCCAGATCGCTGCGCAAGCAGGGGTTCAAGCCGCTCCATATCTCGCCGAACTACTATGACGATGTCGAAGCCCGCTTCGGTTTGGATCCCGATCTTACCGAGCGCCTGAAGGGAGAAAACATCCTTTATGACCGCGACGAGCATGGGGAATATTTCCAGCTCTACAGCGGCACCTACGGCGAGGGATTCTTCTTCGAAATCGTCGAACGACGCGGCTATCGGGGCTATGGCGCGCCGAACGCCATTTTCCGTATTGCCGCACTCAAGAGGCAGATGCGGCCCGAAGGTGTCCCGAAGGATGCCGTCTGATCGGCGCCCGTTAGTCGATGCGACCGCTCTTCAGGACGTGCGCCACGCCGCTTTCTATATGCCGGCGAATGACGGCTCGAGCGCCCTCGACGTCGCGCTTCAAGGCAAGTTCGAAAAGCAGCTTGTGGTCGTCAACGACGGCCTGACCGCGAAAGCTCTGGGCTAGCATGTGATAGCGTAGAAACCTGTCGAACACAGAAGATAGCGCCGCCATCAGCGTTGCGGAATTGCAGGCCGACACGATCGCCTGGTGAAACTCCCAATCATAGCGAACCCAGTCGATGGTGCGCGATGTATCGCCTGCCAGCAGCTTCTTTTCCGCTGCCGCGAGCTTGTGGTGGGCAGCGACGATGCGTCCCTCCCACTCGAGATTGCCGGCCGAAAAGGAAAGGTCGATCGCATGGGTTTCCAGCACGGTGCGGAGATCGGCGAGCTCCTCGAGCTCCTTGCGGGAGGCCGGGCTGACTTCAAAGCCGCGCTGGCCTTCCGCTAGCACCAGGTTCTCAGTGGTCAGGCGGCTGAGTATTTCGCGCAGCGACGATACGCTAATCGAATAGCGCTCCTTGGCTTGCTCAAGTTTGATTTTCGCACCAGGCGCCAAGGCGCCGGAAATGATGTCCTGACGGATCTGCCGAAAAACGACGTCGCTTACGGTCTCGGAAGGTTCACCGGCAATTTTGAGCATGAGGTCCCCTGCTTTGCTCAGGCACTATGAGAGTGCCGATTGTCACGCTTGTGGTGGCACGGCCGATAACAGGCCTTTTCCAAGCGCATGCTCGACGCCTCCTTGTATATGACGCTGCAGGACTTTCTTTGCGGTCGTGCTATCGCGTTGCAAAGCGGCCTCCAGAAGTTGCCTATGTTCCTGTTCGGCAACACGGCCGCGATAGGAGAGCGCAACCATCTGATATCGCAGGTATTTGTCGAAAACGGCTGAGTGGGTCTCCATCAGCAGCCGCGATCCGCAGGCGGAGATCAGGGCCTGGTGAAACTCCCAGTCGTAGCGCTTCCAGTCTTCCGCTCTGCTTGTGTCGCCCGACGCCATGACCTCTTCCATACGCGCAAGTTTATAATGAGCAGACACCAGCCTTGCCTCCCACTCCACATCGCCCTGTTCGAAGGACTGTTCGAGCGCGTGCTCTTCGAGAAGCAGGCGCAGAGCTGCGATCTCTTTGAGGTCCGCAACGGATACTCGTGCAACCTCAAAGCCTCGCTGACCTTCAGCCACAACGAGCCCTTCGGACGTCAGGCGATTGAGAATTTCCCGGAGAGTACTGACGCTGGTCTCGTAAGCGCCTTTCAAGTTCTCCAGCTTGAGCTTCTGGCCGGGCGCAAGGCGCCCGAATATTATATCCGCCCGTATTTGCCGATAACCGCTCTCAGCGACAGTTTCCTCAGCAATTTCCTGGCGCACGGTGTGTCTCCGAGATTTCTTCTTTCCTCCTATATATCCGGAAAGCTAGGTCAAATTCAATCAGTAGCGCAGGTTGGGCGCAGGATCATGAGTGGGAACGGGTCGCGGCCGATTCCATCGCGTAGGAATCGTAAAACCTGCGTCACAGCCTTGATGGAAATGCCGCCTTTGGCGGAGGCCGAGCAAGATCAGGCGGCCCCTCAGGCGCCTCACCACGATGCCGACCTTCGCTCGGAAAAGGCCTCCGGCGGTAACAGGCGATTCCGGGCCTAAGCGCTCAAGCCGACTTTGGCAATTTTGGACTTTCTGAAAGAATTCGCGCTTGGGCCACTGAAACGCCATAAGATGCCATCAGCCACAGACTGAGCGCAACGGCACGTGGGACCGGCTGCTCACCCGACGCCCACCGACGGCTAGCGAGTTCATCGACGCCAAAAAGCTCTGCGGCGACGCTTGCTGTCAATCCAGTGACAGCCAGCGCCGCCCTGAATTCGGACGGAGTCATTTGATGCGTTCCCGGCGCGCTTCGCGTGCGATTTATTTCGTTATGACGCACATTAGCTTTCATTTAATTACGTGATATCGCATGCGCGACATTTTGTATATGCTTTGCGACTTGTGGTTTTTAGCTGTGGTTCGCGTATCGCTGCGGCCGACAGCATCAACTAAGCTGGCCCGTCACGCCAGACCGAAAAGTGCCGAGCCAACCACTCGACGAATCCTTGTCTTCGACGAAGTTGACGTGCCACGACCCGTAGCGAAATCAAGCGGCTGGACCGAGCCGTCGGCATAACGATCATTGACGTGACCGACGACCAGGCCGAGGGAATGAGGCTTGCGATCGCATCGTCATTCTCAAAGTCGATGACATCCAGCAGGTCGGTACCTCCGGCGACATCTGTAAGCACGCTGACAAGTTTTTCGTCCGCGCTTTGTCGGTTCTCCGGTCGATGAAGGCAGGAAAGGGCTAACTTGGCGCCTGGCGGCGCCGCGATATCGGGGTTCAGCGCGGCACGATACCCGGCTGATCGGCAGGGAATTTCGCAATGTCGGCAACACTGACATTGAGATGCTGCGCCACAAGCGCTGCCGGCGTGTGCGTCAGCCAGGACGACAGGCCTATCTCCTGATACTCAGCAACCTTGAAGACGGCCACGAATTGCAGATCCGTCTTGCCGGTGTTTTCGATGATGTGGCCCTGGCTTCTCTTTATGTATCCGATATCACCCGGCCGGAAGTCGGCTGTCTGGCTGCGCGGACCGGCGTCGAACACCGTCATGCGACCTTCCCCCTTGATCCAATACTGCCATTCGTCTGCATTCGGGTGCCAATGCATCTCCCGCACGGCTCCGGGCTTAATCGTCTCGATCGCCGCCGCAATTGTTTTGGACACCTTGAAGCTATTGCTGTCGGCAAGCTGGATCGTGCCGGATGCGTTCTGCTTTAGTGGAGCCGAGGCCGTCAGCCTGTAGGTAAAGGGATAGGGCGGCAGTCCAGCAGAAGCGACGGCCTCTTGGTCAGCCGAAAGCGGACCGGGTTCCGTGCCCTGGAAGATCCACAGATCCTGCAACGGAATGTTCTTGAACGTCTCCTGCGGCACGCCGAAGTTCTTGGCCAAAAGTTCCGGCGAGGTGTGCGCCAGCCAGTCCGTCAGAAGCAGCGTGCCATATTCGGATTGGTCGCCTTCGTCAAAGACAATCACGAATTCGCAGCCATCCGGCCCAAGTCCTTGCAGCGAATGAGGGAATCCGGCCGGAAAATACCAGAGATCGCCTGCCTCCACATCCTGCACATAGGCTCGCCCCTGGGGATCAAGAACCGTGACGCGGCAGCGCCCGTTGGTCATGATCGCCCATTCGGCGGCGCGGTGCCAGTGCATCTCGCGGATGCCGCCGGGACCGAGCCGCATATTGACGCCGGAAACAGCCTCGGAGATCGCAAAATCTGACTTGGTGACCTGGCGCGCCCAGCCTCCATTCTGGATGCGCTTGGCGGCATTGTTGAACGATCCCCAGAACAGCTGCATGTCACCCACATCCGTTGCTGGCGGGCTTTGAAACGAGGGGAATTGCTCGTTGAGCGCGGGGTTCTTCGGACCGGGATCCGAAAGGCCGGCAGGATTAGCATTGATCGCACCCTCGGCCGGCTGATCCGGATTGCCGAAGCTGGCGGCACGGGCAGCACCCGCCGCGAGCGCCGTGCCTCCCATCGCTCCAAGGGCAAGCACTGTGCGTCTTGATAAAGGTTCCATGGCTGTCACTCCTCCTTTGAATGGGTGGGTGGGTTTGGACTATTCCGCCGGCGCTGGAACACCGGGAACTGCAGGTCGCCTTCGACTGATCAGTTCGCCGAGCCTTTCGAGGTAGAGGTAGACGACCGGTGTTGTGTAGAGTGTCATGACCTGGCTGATCAAAAGGCCGCCAACTATGGCGTAGCCGAGCGGCTGGCGAAGCTCCGAGCCAGTGCCGTGACCGACCATCAAAGGCATGCCGGCAAGCAGCGCCGCACAAGTCGTCATGATAATCGGACGGAAGCGCAGCAGGCAGGCCTGCCGGATCGCATCCTCCGGCGACAAGCCCTCTTCACGCTGAGCCGCGATGGCGAAGTCGACGATCATGATGCCGTTCTTCTTCACGATCCCGATCAGGAGAATAACTCCAATCAGGGCAATTACGGTAAAGTCAAAGCCGAAGAGCCACAGCATCGCCAGCGCGCCGAGACCAGCGGAGGGAAGGGTCGACAAGATAGTCAGCGGGTGGACATAGCTCTCGTATAGCACGCCGAGGATGAGATAGATGACCGCGAGAGCAGCAAGTACCAGCAGCGGCTCGCTCGCCAGAGAGCTTTGATAGGCCTGGGCGTTACCCTGGAAACTGCCGATCAACGTCGCCGGCTTGCCCATCTCCACCTCTGCCTCGCCGATGGCTGCGACCGCCTGGCTCAACGCCACGCCCTTGGCCAGGTTGAAGGACAGCGTGACGGAGGGAAACTGGCTTTGATGATTGACCGCGAGAACCGCCGTCGGTTCCGTGGTCTGCCTGACCAACTGGTTGAGTGGCACCTGTTCGCCAGTCAGCGGCGACTTGATGTAGAGGCCATTGATCGAAAGCGGCGAATTCTGAAACTGCGGAGCCAACTCAAGGACGACATGATAGCTGTTCAGGTCCGTGAAATACTGTGTGACCTGGCGCTGACCAAAGGCATCGTAGAGCGTGTTGTCGATCGTCTGGGGGGATATGCCGAAGCGGGATGCCTGATCGCGATCGATTGCCAGGGTGACGGTAGCGCCACCATTTTGCTGGTCCGTGGCGACGTCGGTCAGCTCAGGCAGGGTCTTGAACCTGGCCAGCAGCCTGTTTGACCAGTCGTCGAGCTCGTCAGCGTCGCCATCCTGCAGCGTGTATTGGAACTGCGTGGCCGAACTCCTGCCGCCGACATTGATGTCCTGCGCCGGTTGCAGAAACAGCTGCGCGCCCTGCATCTGTGCCAGCTTCGTGCGCAGCCGGTTGATGATCTCGCTCGCCGATGCGTCTCGCTCATCGCGCGGCTTGAGTGTGATGAACATGCGGCCCGTGTTTACCGTCAGCCCCGAGCCGCCGCCGACAGCCATGCCGATTGTCGCAACGCCTGGATCGCTCGCGACAATATTGCCTGCTTCCACCTGATGCCGTGCCATTTCGGTAAACGAGATATCCTGGGAAGATTCGAGGATGCCGGTGATCAGGCCCGTATCTTGCGTCGGGAAGAATCCTTTCGGAATGTTGACGAAGAGGATGCCGGTTGCTGCGAGCGAGGCAAGGAATGCGACCATCGTCAGGCGATGGTGGCGCAGCGCGACGTCGAGCGTCCGCCGATAGACGTCAAGCATGAGGTCGAAAATGCGCTCGGATGCAACATAGAGCTTTCCATGACCGGACGCCTCGTCAGGTTTCAGGAACCGGGCGGCCATCATCGGCGTAACGGTCAGCGAGACGAGTGCGGAAACGCCGATCGTCATGGTCACGGTAATGGCGAACTCGCGAAACAATCTTCCGACAATGCCACCCATTAGAAGCAGCGGTATGAAGACCGCGACCAGAGAGATGCTGATCGAGATGATGGTGAAGCCGATCTCGCGCGCACCATCGATGGCAGCCTGCTTCGGCGTCTTGCCCATCTCCATGTGGCGATGAATGTTCTCCACCATGACGATCGCGTCATCGACGACGAAGCCGACCGCTATGCTCAATCCCATCAGCGACAGGTTGTCGAGGCTGAATCCGGCGAGATACATCAAAGCCAGCGTCGCCAGGAGCGCCAACGGCACTGTAATGCTTGGGATGACGGTTGCCCAGAGATTGCGCAGGAAGACGAAGATGACCGTGACGACGAGCGCAATCGTGATCATTAGTGTCGTCTCGACGTCGAGCACCGACGCACGGATTGTCTCGGTCCGGTCGCTGAGGATCGAAAGATGAATGGCTGCGGGTGCGATCGCCTGGAGCTGAGGCAGCGTCGCCTTGATCTGATCGACGGTATCGACGACATTGGCGCCCGGCAGCTTGAAAATTGGCAGCAAAATAGCGTGCTTGCCATTCGCCCAGGCGGCGAGCTGGGTATTCTCCGGTCCATCAACCGCCTGACCTATATCGCTGATGCGAACTGGCGCACCGTCCCGGTAGGCAACGATCGCATCGTTCCAGGGCGCTGCATCCAGCAACTGGTCGTTGTCGTAGATGGTGTACGTGCGCTCTGCTCCCTGAACGGAGCCCTTCGGTGCGTTGCTGGTGATGCCGGTGACAGCGGTCCTGATGTCTTCGAGCGACAGTCCCATGTTCGCGATTTTACGAGGATCGATCTGCAGGCGTACGGCGGGTTTCTGCTGGCCGAAGATCAGGACTTGGGAAACGCCATTGAGCTGGCTGATATGCTGGGCGAGAACGCTCTCGGCGTAGTCATCGACCTGGGTAAGCGGCAGCGTGTCCGATGTTAATGCCAACACCATGACGGGCGGGTCCGCCGGGTTGACCTTTCGGTAGGTTGGTGGCGACGGCAGGCCTGTCGGCAGTTGCCCGCCGGCGGCGTTGATCGCTGTCTGAACGTCCTGTGCAGCGCCGTCCACATCGCGTGACAGATCGAACTGAAGCGTAATCGAGCTGCTGCCGAGCGTGCTCGTCGACGTCATCTGCGTAACGCCGGGAATCTGACCGAACTGTCGCTCGAGCGGCTGCGTGACGGATGAGGCCATTGTTTTCGGATCGGCGCCCGGGAACTGCGTCGACACCTGGATCGTGGGGAAGTCGACCTGAGGCAATGGCGCGACAGGCAGGAGAGGGTAGGCAACGACCCCGATTGCAAACAACGCCGCCATCAGCAAAGAGGTGGCGATCGGTCTTTGAATGAACCACGAGGAGATAGACACCACGCTACTCCTTCTGCGCCGTGTTTGATGAGCCTTGCTCGACAGACACATGTGTACCCACATCGAGCCGGTACTGGCCGGCGGTCACCACCTGCTCGTTGCCGGCAAGCCCGTTTGTGATGACGGCCCGGCCCTTCTCGATCGGCCCGGGAACAACCTTGCGGACCGCGGTAGTGCCGTTGCCATCGACGACGTAGACGAAGAAGCCATCCGCGCCCCGCTGTAGCGCCGCCGACGGGATCGTGATCGCCTGATGAAGCGTCTTCTGCCTGAGCCGCAGCAGCACAAATTGTCCCGGCCACAGAGCGTCGTCTTGGTTCTCGAACGTGGACTTGATGCGGATGGTGCCGCTGTTTTGATCGATCACGTTGTCGATCAGGGAAAGGCTACCGGTCGCCAGCGTTCTGGACTGATCCATCGCGAGCGCATCGACTGCAACTGGACCCGACTTCATCGCATCCCGAACAGCGCCGAGATCGTCTTCGCGAAGCGTCGATACCACAGAAATCGGTTGCGTTTGCGTAATCGTCACGATCGGCGTGGTGTCTGTCGTGTGGACCTGGTTTCCCGCGTCGACGCGGCGGATCCCGGTGCGCCCGTCAATCGGTGATCGGATCTGCGTATAGGAGAGCGAGACGTCGGCGGCTTCCTTGGCCGCCTGATCCTCGGCAAGCTGGGCCGTGAAACTCGCCACCTGGCTCTGTTGTTGCTCGACGGTCTCTTGGGTGGCAATCTGCTGTTGGGAGAGCTTTTGATCTTTTGCGAGCAGATACTGCGCATTGGCAAGATCGGCTTGATCTTGCTGGATCTTTGCAGCCGCCTGATCGGCCGCGGCCTGATAGGGACGGGGGTCGATGACGGCGAGAAGATCGCCCTTCTTGACCGCCTGTCCTTCCGTAAAGAGGACGTTCTGAAGCTCACCGTCGACACGGGTCGTGATGTTGACCGTATAATTCGCCTGCACAGTGCCGAGGCCATTGAGATAAACCGGCACCTCTTGCATCGACGGTACGGCAACCTGGACCGGCACTGCCGGAGCGCCGGCCTCAGGCGCTGCTGCGGTCGGCCCGGTTCCCGCGACCCAGAACGACGCGGCCGACACACCCACGACCACGAGCACAACAATAGCGGCCGCTGCGGCAGATCGCCTATGCTTCGGAGGGGTAGCAATGGTTCCGATGGTTGTCATTCCGGGCTCCAGAAATGTAGATCGAACCATTGTGTTGAGATACGGCATCAGCCGATTGATTATCGATCGCGGCGATAGGAAGCCGTGCGCCTGTCGGCGTCCGCGCGGACGCGGACAGGAAGGTATTGAGGCTGCATCCAGAGACCCTGAGGACGGCGTGCTGCCGCCACGATGGCGTCTTCAAGTGGGATCGAGATTGACTTGACGATGTCGTCCAATAGCCGGGCCAGGACGGTTGGCTTGTTTTCGAACCTGGACATCATGTCCTCCTGTCAATGAATGTGATGACAGAAGGCTACAACTGGATGGGCATCGCCACATCTATACGCAGGTCTAGTCGGATCTCGCAAAAGGTATGAGCGTCATGCCAGACGCCGATGTCGCCACCAATGCGCCAATGACCGCTCGGCCGGCTGTTGCACCGCTGCGGCGTGCGTCAAGGGCGATTGTTCCCGATTAGATCAGCCGAAGACAGCACGTGGCAGCGACCGCCTGGATCTGATTGACCACGTCCAGCCTCCCCATGGCAGAGCGCAGATAGGTATTGACAGGGTGACTGCTCAAACCGCGGATGAGCGCGATTTCCTCGCTGCTCTTGCCCACGGTAAACGATCTCAAGCATTGACCTGTTCGCTTGGCCTGCTGTCAATCCATCGAGCGGGTTCAGGAGCTAGAGAACCATCGTCACAATGTCGCGATCGCTACAGGATCGGCTGACAGGGGTAGACGGAGGTCGATTGGATGGAAGGATTGTGCGGCGGTCAATTGCCGGAAAAGGAGTTGTCGATCGACCGGCGGAGCGATTGAAGCCGCTCGTCGAAACGTGCCGCATCGATCGTCTGGCCAGGCTCGTCGCGCCGCAGTTCGCACCGCAACGTATATGATCGACGCGAGACGTGATTGACCAGGCTGACACTCAGGGACAGCAAGCCGTCTCGCTCTGACAGCTGGGTGTTCGTGAATGAGAACATCATCTTGTCTCCTTGTGCGTATTGCTTCGGGTATGTCTGGGCAAGCACCACGGGACCGCGTGCCCAGACGGTGTCGTCAGGGCATGTCCCGGTGAGGCACCGATTTCAGATGCGGCCATTGGCTTTCGCCAGGCGGGCGGTTTTTATTGGCGATAATCCGACGCGCTAAAGCCTCGTCAATCGAGGCCGCGGCGCGTCGATCCGACCTAGTGCGCGAGCGCCGACTCGAGGCAACCGATCAGCTTTTCGATATCGACCGGTTTGCCAAGAAAGGCGAATGCGCCACCGTTCATTGCCCTGCTGCGCGTCCGCTCGTCCTTGTACGACGTGACAAAGATCATCGGGGGACGCTGCGAATGCTTATTCAACTCTGCCTGCAGTTCAATTCCGCTGAGGCCGGGCATCTTCACGTCGACGAGCATGCAATCGATCGCCGATCGCGGTTCGAAGGCGAGGAATTCTTCCGCCGAGGCGAACAAACGGCACTCGTAACCGCAAGACTTGACGAGATCATCCATAGCTTCACGGATGGCCTGGTCGTCGTCGACGACGGCTATGGTAGGGACTGAGGGCAATGAACCGACCTTTTCTGATTGCTTTCACGGTCTTGTTATGCGCTCACGCCCAATTCAAAGATACCATACTAAGATACAGGTGGTCGTACCCCTTCGCCCAGCATTTCTGTCTTCCTCACGAGCTCGGCGACCGAGCGAACTTCCATTTTCCGCATGACGTTGCCGCGGTGTAGCTTCACCGTGACCTCGCTGATGCCGAGCTCATAGGCGATCTGCTTGTTCATCAGCCCCTTGACCACCGCCTCCATGACCTCGCGCTCGCGCGGGGTAAGGCTTTCCGCCAGCGAAGCGACCGCTTCGCTCTGCGCATTTTGCCGGCGGCGCGCAGCGTCACGTTCCATCGCCGCCGCAACGGCGTCGAGAATATCCTGGTCCTTGAAGGGCTTGGTCAGAAAATCGACGGCGCCGGCCTTCATTGCCCGCACGCTCATCGGAATGTCGCCAAACCCCGTCATGAAGACGATGGGCATCTTGCTGCCGATGCGCTCCAGCTGCATCTGGAAGTCCAAACCGCTGACACCTGGCAAGCGGACATCGAGGAGGATGCAGCCCGGACGGTTGAAGTTCGCGGTTTCCAGAAAGGCCGTCGCGCTCTCGAATGCCTCAGCGTCGAATTTCATCGATCGGAACAAGTCCGTCAGCGCTTCTCGCATCGAAAGATCGTCATCGACAATGAAGACCACAGGTCCAGGCGGCTCCTTTTGCAGCCTACGTGTATCAGGCATGTTCCACCTCCGGCTTAATCAGCAGGCTCATCTCGAAGATCGCGCCACCGTCGTGATGATTGGTCCCGTCCAGCTTTCCACCACGGGCTTCCAATGTAGTGCGGCAAATAGACAGGCCCATACCCATGCCGGCCGCCTTGGTCGTGAAGAAGGGGGCAAACAGTTTGTCCTTCACATCGTCGGTGATCCCGGGTCCGGTGTCACGCACAGCAATACTAACATGGTCAATATCCGGCCGCGCTGTCGCTATCCTGATGATCCGCTGCGGGCTGCGGGCCTCATCCATTGCCTGAATGGCGTTGGTAAGGAGATTGATCAGTACCTGCTGCAGCTCGATCTTTACGGCTGAGACGGGCGGAATGTGAGCCTTCCGTTCGATATGCACGGTCGTCCCACTCCGCTGAAGCTCGTGCTCCATAAGAGCCATGGTCTCGTCGATCAACCTGTCCAGGCTGATACTCTCGAGCTTGTTGTTCGACGGAGAAAGAAGGCCGCGGGTGTTCTGGATAATGTCGCTGGCGCGCTGGCTGTCGCGGATCATTCGTTCGGCCGAGCGGCGCACAGCCGCGAGATCTGGCGGATCGCGATCAAGCCACCTCAAGAGCGTCTGGGAGTTTACCACGATCGCACCGAGGGGCTGGTTGAGTTCATGGGCCAGTGATGCCGACATTGCGCCGACGGTCGCGGCCCTCGATGCCATCGTCAACTCAGCCTGTGCTTCGGCCAGGGCCTTAAGGGCCATTTCGCGCTGTGTGATATCGACCATGCTGACAACCACACGGTTGAATGCGGCCGGATCCTCGGGAAATGCGATACTGAGCAGCACGAGTTTGTCTTCGCCATTGTCCGCGCGTACCTCGGCCATGTCTTCAAAGACCCTCTCGCCGTCCATGATGGCCTGCACTACGTCGAGAAACCGTTCCTGCCCGGTAATGAAGGATCGACGCAGGCTGCCGACTGCGGAAGATTCTGGCCCCAGCATCTCGCGTGCCGCTTCATTGGCGGCGACAACCTTGATGAGGCCGATGCAATGATCGACGAAGGTCGGGTTGGTTCGCGCATGGGTCTTGATGTCGGTAACGCCCTGCGCCCTGACATCCATCAGATAACTCCGCAACTTCGAATAGTCTCGCTCCCAGAGCGCGACGCGCGTGCGATCGAAAATCGAACGGTATCTTGCCTCGCTCTCTTTCAAGGCAGAATTGATTGCAAGCAGCGTCAGGCGCGCTGTCTCCGTTTTCACCAACAGCATCGTCGTTACGAACAGCGCCGCGAGAGCGACGATCAGGCGGGTGGTAGACTGAAGGTCGGCATCGTCCCCATGCGTCATGGCGTAGGAAAGGAGCGTGAGAGCGGCACATGCAGCCGCAATCACAAACAGGCCGACGCGCGTCGTCGCCTGGGCGGCAAGCAGCATGATGACGACATAGAGCACCGCGATGGCGCCCTCGATGTCAGTGTACGTATCGACATAAAAGACGGCCGCGGCGAGCGCGACGGCAATCAAGCCGAAGGCCACGTTGTGGCCCCCTTCAGCGTCGCGGGCGCGAAGTAAAGTTGACACTATGGACATCGTTCCCCCAGTCTATTTGGCCGTGAGCATATCCTGTTGCAGACGCAATCGAACCTATACATAGGTGCGGCCCGATGCGACCATATCGTTGGCCGCCCGCCTATCAAGCGGCCTTCTCCTGTGCTGCCGGGGCTGCTTCAGGCGCATTGTGTTCAAAATCGGGGTGCAGTGGGCCGAATGGCATAGCCCCCATGAACACCACCAATAACAGGCCGGCAATCGCGAACCAGAACGACAGCACAAAGCCGTCTGCATAGGCAAGCACATAGGCCTGCGCCCGGACCTGTGACGCGACTGCCGACAAGGCTTCCAGGTTCCCGCGCGCAGAGGTCCCAAACAGCGTCTCCAGTTTGTTGATCATGCCATGGAGATCTCGCGACGAAGCCGCAATCGGGCCGCCCAGTATGTTGGAGTGAAACTGCTCGCGCTGCCGCAGCCATGTATTCAATATACTGACAGCCAGCTCCGCACTGCCGAGCCGGATGACCTGGATATAGGCGGACGACGCCGTCGCGCGCTTTGGATCGGTGTTCGCCAGCAGAGAGACGACGGTCGAAAAGAAGGTGAATGACTGGCCAGCAGTGAACAAGAAAACGACCGGAAGGAAACTCCACGGCGACCATTCAATCGTCAACCTCGAACCGATCAGGGATCCAATTGCCATCGCCACGAGACCGATGAGGATGCACAATCTCGAATCCACCCGACGCTGCAGGTAGACGGCCAAGGTGATGAACACGAAGACCGGAATGACAGCACCAACAACGTAGAGTTCCGAGATCGCGATCGGCCGTAACCCTGCGACGTTTTGCAGGAACGACGGTATGACGATCGATCCGCCCGAGCTCGAGAATGTGAAGGCAACGATTATGCCGTAGCCAATTCCGATATTGCGCGACAGGATGACGCTCGCATGAGCCCAGGGGAGTTTCACCACGCTCTCGTTGATAAAAAATCCGATGGCCAGAATACCGCCGCCCACAACAAGCGACGTGACGATGCCTGACTGGAACCAGTCGAGCCGGTTTCCCTGGTCAAGCGCGACATAGAGCATTGTCATTGACGAACCGAGCAGGAGCATGCCGCCCCAATCGGCAGTTTCAAGCAGGCTGACGTTGAGCTCTTCCCTGGGAGCCGCAACGATGAGCAATAGCGCGATGAGTGGCGCGACGATCACGTCCTGCCAATACAGCCATTGCCAGCCGAGATAATCCCCATAGACCCCGACGAGGACAAAACCGAGACTTTGCGAGAGCGGAACGCGAAGCGCGTAGATCGCAATTCCGATCAGCCAGTATTTCATGTCGAGGTTCCGGAAGATCACCATGATCGTTGCCGGAATGAATACGCCGAGCAAAAGCGCTCTTACGGCATGAAGGGCAAACAGTGCCGAGCCGTCATGGAGGAGTGGGATCGCAAACGAGATGCAAGCGTAGATAAGGCTCGAAGGGATCATCACCCGGCGGATGCCGAACACCGTGGCGAGCCATGCCACGGCCGACGAGATGAGAATTTGCGGTGCGTTGGCGATGGTGCTTAGCCAGGCGGCCTCGTCGACCCCCAACGAGTAGGCGCCCCGGAGATCCGGAAGGCCTACGGCAAATACCCTGGTGTCGAAGCCTACCACGAAGGAGGCGAGCAACAGCGCAGCGACGATAAGGTGAGGTCGGCTCGCCGTCGTGCCGCTGGTCACCGGGCCAAAGGCGCTCGGTGCGACACTCATGGCGTCGTGTCCGCCGATGTATCGACGTTAACGATGGCCGACATTCCAGGCCGGAGCTGATCGACCAGTGGTTGGCCGGGATCGAGATCGATCCTGACCGGAATGCGCTGCACGACCTTGGTATAGTTGCCGGTCGCGTTGTCAGGCGGCAGCAGCGCGAATATGGAGCCGCTTGCAGGCGACAGCCGGGAGACTTTACCGTGGAGCGTCTGGCCCGGAAATGTATCAATGGTGATCTCGGCCGTGCGGCCCGGGGTCATCCGCGCAAGCTGGGTCTCTTTGAAGTTTGCTGTCACATAGACGCTAGGAAGCGGGACCTCCGAATTGACGCTGGTTCCGGCCGCAACAAAATCGCCTTCGTGGACGAGTTTGCGACCAAGGACGCCATCAAAGGGCGCATAGATCCTGGTGTAGCCCTGACGGATCAGCGCCGTGTCGAGGTTTCCCTGTGCGGCGCCAATCTGCGCGCGCAACAACGGCTCTTGCCCGTCGAGCACCTTCAACTGCGCTTTCTGCTGATCGATCGCGGCAGCTGTCGATTTGACGGCAGCTTGCGCCTGGAGATAGGACGACTGCGCCTGCTGAAGCTGCTGCTGCGACGTGGCATCGCCCAGGCTGGTCTGCCGATGAAACTCAAGCTCGGTCTGGGTCTGCTGAGCAAGCGCCGCTGCGTTCTGCGCTTCGGCTGCCTCAATGACAGCCTTCTGCAATTCGATCTGGTTCGCAAGGTTCACGAGCGAGGCGTTGGCAGATGCCAGGTTTGCCGTCGCCACCTCGACCGCGGCATCGTATTCGCGAGGATCGATCTGCGCGAGCAATTGGCCTTTCGTTACCCGCTGATAGTCGCCAATCGGCGTGCTCCGTATCGTGCCGCTAACCTGCGCGCTGAGGGTGGAGACATCGGCATTGATGACGGCGTCATCGGTCGCTTGCCGGGCAGCACCCGCTACCCATCGGTTCCAATCTGCCATGACCAGAGCGACGCTTCCGCCAACGATGGCGACTGCAAGAACCGGAATAGCGAGGCGCCGGATTGTCGCCACGGTCGTCGAAGACTGCGCGATCGGCTTGGGCGCCTCTGCGGCCGGTGCTCGACTGGTCGCAGGCGCCGGGCTGAGATTTGTGATGCGAAGCTGGTCCGCCATGACGAGCCTCACTTGTCGTTCCGGTTGGCGGAAATCTTTGCGCGGACAGTCGCGGGCTCCGGAACAAATGAAACGTGCCCGCTGCTGTGGAACTGCACCCAATAGCCCAGTGCCATGAAGACCGAGCCGCCGATCAGATTGCCAAACGTAACCCAGACCAGATTGTGGATCGCACCGGCAAGTGTGATATTTGCGGGATGATCGCCGATCAGCGCCATGGAGAAGGTGAACATGTTGGCGACGGAGTGCTCATATCCGGCCGCGACAAAAATCGTGATCGGCCAGAAAATCAGCATGATCTTGGCTGCGGCATTATCGGTGCGCCCGGCCATCCAGATTGCCAGGCAGACCAGCCAGTTGCACAGGATTCCGCGGGCAAAAAGCTCTCCCGAGCTTGCCGACATCTTTACCGAAACGGCTGAAAAAAACGCCTGGCTTCCATCGCCCAGCAGTACGCCGCCGCCTGCCATGTGGAAGAGGGCGGCGAGGATCACCGCACCCATCAGGTTGCCAATCCACGCGCTACACCAGACGAGCACCACGTCCGAAAGGCGCGCGCGCCCCGTCAGCACCGCGAGCGGCATATACATGGCCGTTCCGGTGAAGAGTTCGGAGCCTGCAAACACGACGATCGTCAGGGCCGAGGAGAAGACCACGCCCATAACGAGATGGGCCCAGGCAGGATCGGCATGCGCACCGACGGTGTACATGAGGATGTCGCCGAAGCCGATATAGGCGCCGGCCATCGCCGCTCCAATCAGGAACGCGAAGAACTGCGTACGGACAATGAGAGCCTTGTGTTCGCCTGACTCGGCGAAATTTGTGATGGAATCCTGGTACATGACGAGATCCTCGCATCCTGCCCGGACCGGGCCGAGCGCTTCGCTGGTTGATGCAGGAAGGCTAGTCGCACGCGGCGCAGCGTTGAATCATACGTAAGTGTAGGTGGGTCTAGCCCAAATTGGGCCAGCGTCACAGCAGCGAAAGACAGAGCGAAGGCGGCGTGTCGCCGCGAAATCAGGCTCGAATTTTTTGAAGCGAGGTCGGCAACAGTCCCCCGGCATCTGCGACGCCGGGAGTTGGATCTGCCAAGGTCGGTGATGGGTCAGCTGTTGCTAGCGGCGACCATCACGGGCACACCCTTGTAGGACGGTGTTCCCGAGAGCCGGTCATAGTGGCGCAGAGACATGACCGCATTCATCTCCGGGTAGTAACCGGCAGCCGACCCCTTCGGGATGTTGTATTCCACCGCCGTGAAGCCACGCACGAGGTGCGTTCCTTGGCCAGCCCCGACGAGGCCGCGAATGTCGATCCGGTCACCGTCCTTGAGACCAAGACGGGAGAGATCGTCCCTGTTCATGAAGATCACGTCGCGGCGACCAAAGACACCGCGATAGCGATCGTTCAGGCCATAGACCGTGGTGTTGTACTGGTCGTGGCTGCGGATCGTCGTCAGGACCAGAGCGTCCGGGTTCTTGATCAGCGGATCTTCGTCGAGACCTGGGGCGACAAGGAAGTTTGCCCTACCGCTTGTCGTGTCCCATCGACGGAAGGAGGCGGCGACATCAAGGCGAAAACCCCCGCGCGCACGCACACGCTTATTGAAGTCGTGGAAGTCGGGGAAGACCAGCTCGATCTTCTCACGGATCCGGTCATAGTCCGCAATCAGCCCGTTCCAGTCGATGCCGTAACGATCGCCGAGCGTTGCCTTGGCGATGTTGGCGACAATGGCGGGCTCGGATTTCAAAGCCTCGCTCGGGGGCTTCAGGAAGCCTCGAGAGGCGTGCACCATCGACATGGAATCTTCGACGGTCACCGCCTGCGGGCCGGAGGCCTGCGTGTCGAGGTCGGTCCTGCCGAGGCAGGGCAGGACGAGCGACGTCTTTGCCGTCAGGAGATGCGAGCGGTTCAACTTGGTGGCAATATGGACTGCAAGATCGAGCTTGCGCATTCCCCGCCAGGTGGCTTCTGGATCGGACATGGCGACGGCGAGATTGCCGCCGAGGCAAATCAGCGCCTTCGATTCACCGGCGATGATCGCTTCCACCGCCTCGATCGCATTGTGGCCCTTCTCCCCGGATGGACGAAAACCGAATGCCCGCTCCATCCCGTCAAGCAACGCCTTGTTTGGAATTTCGGTGATCCCGACAGTGCGGTCGCCCTGGACGTTGGAATGGCCGCGGATCGGTGCAATCCCGGCTCCTTGCCGGCCGATATTGCCACGCAGCAGCAGCAGATTGGCAATCTGCTGCACGTTGCCCGTGCCGTTGGCATGCTGGGTGATGCCCATGCCATAGCAGATGATCACATTCTTGGCTTTCACGTAGACGTCGGCCGCACTCTCGATCGCATCCTTCGTAAGGCCGCTGACCGCGACGATCTGGTCCCAGCTGGTGGCATCGAGATCCGCGCGCAGGACATCGAAGCCGACTGTGTGCTCCTTGATGAAGCCAAGGTCGAGCACACCGGAGCCGCCAGCAGCGATGTCGGCGGCATCACGCTCGAACACCGCCTTCATCATGCCCTTCAGCGCCGCGAGGTCGCCGCCGGTGCGCAGTTGGTGATAGGCGGAGGCAATCGGCGTCGAGGACAGCGTCACCATCTCGACGGGATCCTGTGGCGCGGCGAAGCGCTCCAATGCGCGTTCTTTCAGCGGATTGAAGACGACGATCGGCACGCCGCGACGCGACGCGTTGTGCAGCGTTGTCATCATGCGCGGATGGTTGGTACCGGGATTATGACCGAAGCTGAAGATCGCATCGGCGTCGTCGAAATCCTCCAACGTCACGGTGCCCTTGCCGACACCGATCGACATCGGAAGTCCGACGCTGGTTGCCTCGTGGCACATGTTGGAACAGTCGGGAAAGTTGTTGGTGCCAAAGGCGCGCACGAAGAGCTGGTAGAGGAAAGCCGCTTCATTTGAGGCGCGACCGGATGTGTAGAACTCGGCCTTGTTCGGGTCGTCGAGTTTATTCAGTTCAGCCGCAATCAGCTTGAAGGCCTCATCCCACTCGATCGGCTCGTAGCGATCGGTTTGGCTGTTATAGTGCAACGGCATTGTTAGCCGCCCGGCATCTTCTAGTTCATGGTCCGTCCACTTCCAAAGCTCCGAGACCGTATTGTTTTCGAAGAGCTCCGGCCCTGAGCGCTTGGCCGTGGATTCCCAGGTGATCGCCTTGGCGCCGTTCTCACAGAACTCGAATGACGAAGTGTGCTTAGGATCCGGCCAGGCGCAGCCGGGACAGTCGAACCCTTCCGGCTGATTGGCCTTCAGCAGCGTCATCGTGCCTTGCGCCACGACTTGCTGATGCGCAAGCGTCTTGGCAACCGCCTTGAGCGCGCCCCAGCCGCCGGCCGGCTGATCATATTGCTCGATGCCTTCTGGACGCTGATCCTTCATGTCGAAGCTCCTTCGATCCTGCGCGGCGACCAGGACGCCGCCGATGAGTGCACATCAGTCGACAACCTAGCAACGCGTGCGAACGTTGCACACTATACACAGGCATAGGGCGCCGATCGTTGGCCCGGTATCCGCACATGAAAATCGCGCATGCCAAAGCTATCTGGTGCGCGATCTCGCTCCGTCCACCTGTCGCCGGATACGAGCCATGTCTGTTCTTCTATCGCTTGAATCCGATGCGGCTCTCACAAAAAAGAAGGCCGTCTCCGGAGAGATGGAGACGGCCTTTGGCGGACCTTGGGAGGATCCGCGGCCTCGGCGGAGGGGAGGGACACCGAAGCCGGTAGCAGGGAGGACGCTACCCGCCTCATCGAGGGGTTGAGGCGATGGGTGAAAGGTAGCCCCGTCCGGCAGGCCGCGTAACTAAACTTAGGTATTGGCCGGACTAGACCAGCAGGTAATTCCAGTCCACGGTTCATGTCGGCGGCGCGCCCAGTGCGTAGAGTATGCCGCGAAGCTCCGCCAGGCCGCGCAGACGCCCGATCGCGGGATAGCCTGGCGTCACGTTCTTGTTGAGATCATCGAGCATGCGATGGCCATGGTCCGAGCGGAACACGATGGTCTCGTTTGCCTGACGCCGGCGGTCTTCGGCGACAAGCTCCTTCAGAACCGCAACCATATCGACGTCGCCCTCAAGGTGCGCGCTTTCATGGAAAGTGCGGCCGTCGCCCTCGCGCTTGGTTGCACGCAGATGCGCGAAATGGATACGCGACGCGAAACGGCGAGCGATTGCCGGCAAGTCGTTGTCGGCGCGCACGCCAAGGCTGCCAGTGCAGTAGCACATGCCGTTTGCCTCAGAGGGTACCGCCTCGAAGAGTGCGGCATAGTCGTCCGCAGTCGACGCGATACGCGGCAGACCGAAGAGTGAGCGCGGCGGATCGTCCGGATGCAGCGTCAGCTTGACACCGCGAGCTTCCGCAGCCGGGGTCACTGCCTGGAGAAATTCGATCAGATGCTGGCGCAGCTTGGCGGCATCGATGCCGGCGTAGGCGGCAAGCTTTTCACGAAACTGCGGGATCGTCAGCGGCTCGGTTGTCGAGCCAGGCAGGGCGGACGTTATGATCCGGGTGATCTCCGCAACCTCGGTTTCGCTCATCGCATCGAACACGTCGCGGGCACGCGCCATGTCTTCAGGCGTGTATTGCTGCTCGGCGCCGGCACGCTGGAGTACGAAAAGATCGAAGGCGGCAAACGTCTCATGATCGAAACGCATGGCGGTGGCACCGGTATCGATCACATGGTCAAGGTCCGTGCGCGTCCAATCGACGACGGGCATGAAGTTGTAGCAGACGATCGGAATCCGGCAGGCGGCCACAGCTTCAAGGCTGGCGATCCAGGCCTCGATTTCCGCCTTGGCGCGTCCGCCATTGCGCTTGACGGCATCGGGGATCGGGATGCTTTCGACCACCGACCAGGCCAGGCCCGAGCGCCCGGGCGGTGTCGTTTCGATCATGGCCTGTCGCTCGCGCACCTCGCCTTCAGTCCAGGCGCGGCCGATCGGAACCTGGTGCAGCGACGAAACGATATTCGTGGCTCCGGTCTGGCGCACCTCATCGAGCGTTACAGGTGCCTCCGGCCCGAACCATCTCCAACCTTGGCGCATGTGTACCTCCTTGGGGTCTTCTTTGTCGTTGTCCGCTGACCGGCTCAGCGGAAGTAATCTGGATATTGGGTGCGAAGCTCGGCGACATCGGGAACGACGGCGCTGAGGTGGTGCATCATCGCCGCGCGCGCTGTCTCAACGTCATGGGCTGCGATTGCGTCGCGAATGAGCGCGTGTTCGTGCAAGACGTTGTCCATGCGACCAAGAACCGGCAGCGTCAGACGCCGCGCCCTGTCGATTTGCACCTTGACGGCCTTTAGAATTGTCCAGATGCCGGGATAGCCGGCAACGCCGGCGATGGCTTCGTGGAAGGCCTCGTCTTCTTCGTGAAATGCCGAGGTATCGCCAAGGGCGGCAAGCGATCTCTGTCGCGCGATGATCGAATCCAGGCGGCTGATATCGGCTGCCGTTGCAATCTCGGCCGCGCGCTCCACCGTTGTGCCCTCAAGCGACTTGCGAACGACCACGGCCTCGGGGATCGCCGAGACCGGCACCCGCGACACCACGGTACCGGATTGCGGGTAGATATCGACAAGCCCGCCCTCCGACAGCCGCAGCAACGCTTCGCGCACCGGCGTTCGGCTGACGTTGAACTCTTCCGCAATCCGCTTTTCCTGCAACTGCATTCCGGGTGGCATCCGCAGAGCGAGAATGTCCGCGTAGAGCCGATCGAAGATGGCGTCGGCAGTTGTCACGCGGCGCAGCTTCACCGGCCTGTCGGCTTTTGAAGCCATGGCTGCCGGGACGGAAACAACTGCTGCCTGCATAAGGTGCCCTGACGTTGACTTGATCGTGCATACTAGTATATCAATTTATTGCGACTGCCAAGGCACGCCGAGGAGGAACGGTGCTTTTGGCAATCATTTCAGGAGGTTTCACACATTTAAAGACAAGTTCCGGTCCTGCAGCGACTGGCCCGAGGACGCCCAGCACCGTATTTGCAGCGTCCCGCAACGAGAGGAGGAGAAACACTATGAAAGTCACCCGCAGAACATTTGTCGGCACCGCGGCAGGCGCCGCTGTCGCAACCATGTTGCCGCTGAAGGTCTTTGCGCAGGCCAAGAAACCGGCAAGCCCCGTCACCATCACGATCGCCGACGTCGCCGGCAACCTGGCGCTGACGCAGGGCATGTTCGAGGCCTATGCCTCGGAAAAGGCCGACTGGGTCTCCAGCTTTGCCTTCACGAAGGCGCCGGCACCGGAACTGCCCGGCAAGATCAAGGCGCAGCAGGCGGCTGGCAAGGTCGACATCGATCTCGTTTTGACCGGCACGGACGCGCTTTCGGCGGGTCTTGATCAGGGCCTTTGGATCGATCTTACGGCACATAAGTCGGAGCTTCCAAACCTCGAGCAGATCCTGCAGCCGCAAGCCTTCAAGATGCAGGCTCTTGCGAAGGATCAGGGCGTCGTCATCACCTATTACCCGTCCGGTCCGCTCATCGAATACATGCCCGACAAGGTGCCTACGCCACCGAAGTCCGCTCAGGAACTGCTCGACTGGGCGAAGGCAAACAAGAACCGCTTCATTTATGCCCGACCGGCCAATTCCGGCCCTGGCCGTACCTTCCTGATGGGCCTGCCCTACCTCCTTGGTGACAGTGACCCACGCGATCCCGCAAAGGGCTGGGCAAAGACGTGGGACTATCTCGCGGCGCTCGGCGAACACATCGAGTACTATCCGACCGGCACCGGCCAGGTGATGAAGGAGCTTGGCGAAGGGACGCGCGACATCGTCGTCTCGACGACAGGCTGGGATATCAATCCACGTGCGCTCGGTATCGTGCCGGCTGAGGCGAAGGTGCAGAAGCTCGATGGCTTCCATTGGGTCACCGATGCCCATTACGCCGTGATCCCGAAGGGCGTGTCGGACGAGAAGATCGGCGTGCTGATCGACGTCCTCAACTATATCCTGCAGCCAAAGCAGCAGGCAATCGCCTACGATGCTGGCTATTTCTATCCAGGTCCCGCCGTCAAGGACGTCACCCTCGAGATGGCGCCGCAGGAAAGCCAGGACACGATCAAGGAATTCGGCAGGCCGGAATATGCCGACTGGATCGCCAACAATCCCTTGGAGGTTCCGCTGGAACCCAAGCAGCTGGTTGAAGCCTTCCGCATCTGGGACGAGAAGATCGGCGCCAAGAAGGGCTGATCGAAGGAAATCAGTCGGTCCAGGATCGCGTCTTGGGCCGGCAACCTCATTCTTCACATGGAGATTGTTTTGACCTCGGTTTCGAATGCTGCCGCACCGACGCGCAAGAACGCACGCCTGGAACTCGATGGGATGCGTCGTGCTTTTGGAGCGTTCAACGCCTTGAACGGCATTGATCTTGCGATCGAGCCGGGAGAGTTCGTGGCCCTGCTTGGTCCGTCCGGCTGCGGCAAGTCGACCGCGCTGAACTGCATTGCCGGCTTGCTGGCGCTGACCGGTGGCGAAATACGCCTTGGCGGCACGCGCATTGACCAGCTCGAACCCGAGCGTCGCGGCTTTGGTATGGTCTTCCAGAGCTACGCGCTGTTTCCACATATGAGCGTTCGCAAGAACGTCGGATTCGGTCTTGCCATGCAGGGCATAAAGGGCCCGCAAGCCGACCAGCGTATCCGCGATGCCCTGGCGCTGGTGCGTCTCGAAAGCCAGGCCGACAAGTTGCCGGGCCAGCTCTCCGGCGGCCAACAGCAGCGCGTCGCGATCGCCCGCGCCATCGTCATTCGCCCCCCGATCGTGCTGATGGACGAGCCGCTCTCCAACCTCGATGCGAAACTAAGACTCGAGATGCGCGCAGAAATTCGCGGCATCCATGACCAGATCGGGTCCACGACCATTTATGTTACGCATGACCAGGATGAGGCGCTGTCGCTTGCCGACCGTATCGTCGTCATGAGCCAAGGCAATATCGAACAGATCGGCTCACCACAGGATCTCTACCAGCGCCCCGTGAACGTCGAGGTCGCGGATTTCATGGGCTTCCGGACACGCGTTGCGGGCCGCATTACACGCGTATCAACCGATGAGGCCGAGATTGAGGTCGCCGGCGCGCGGCTCGTCGGCACCATGCGGTCGCCGCTCAGCGTCGGCGACGCAGCCATTCTGTCGGTCCGGCCGGAAGATCTTGTCGCATCAAGTGGCGAGGGAATCGCTGCAACCGTCAGCAGCATGGAATATCGCGGTCGTGCCTTCTTTGGCATGGCGCGGGCAACGGACGGTTCGGAACTCTATTTCCGGGCAGATGAGCCGTTGGCGCGCGGCGCGTCAACAAGGCTGCAGCCGGTTGCCGGCCGGGCGCTGGTCTTTGCGGGAGCGGCGCGATGAGCGGACCGTCGCTGCAAACCAGGCTTGCCGCCCGGGGGCTCGATGGCACGACGCTCCTGCTGTTGCCGGGGCTGTTCTTCATGATCGCGCTGTTTGTCTATCCGTTTCTTTATGGGGTGGCCGATTCTCTCGTGCCGAAAGAGGGCGCGTGGTATGCCAACTACGCAAAGTTCTTCAGTGACCCCTTCCAGTACCAGACCATCGCTGCAACCATGTGGCTGGCGCTACCGGTAACCGTCATCAACCTCGCCTTCGCCGTGCCGGTCGCGCTCCGTGTGCGCCTGATGCGCAGACAGCGGCTGTTAACCACCATTCTTGTCCTGCCAATCACCCTTGGTACGGTCTTCGTCGCGGACGGCCTGTTGACGTTTCTCGGGCCGCGCGGCTGGTTCAATCATACGCTATTGATACTCGGCATTCTCGACGCACCGGTGAAGCTGACCAACAATTACTGGGGCGTCTTTGCCTCGCTGTTGATCACCGGCTTTCCCTTCGCGTTCCTTTTGACGCTGTCCTACGTGACCGGCATCGACCCGGCCATCGAGCAGGCCGCGGCGACGCTGGGCGCGGGACCGCGCCAACGCTTCTTCCGTGTCTTTCTGCCGCTTCTCGTCCCTGGGCTTGCAGTTACCTTCTGCCTGGCCTTTGTGCAGGCCTTCGCAGTCTTCCCCTCCGCCGTTCTTCTTGGGGCGCCTGCCGGTCCGACGCGCGTCATTTCGATTGCCGCCTATCAGGCAGCCTTCGAGCAATATGATCATTCCCTCGGTTCGGCGATCGCGCTCATCATGGGCGGCGTGGAGCTGGTCGTCGTGCTCGCCGTTTTGGCCACACGCTCACTCTTCTACCGCGGCCCGACCGGCGGCACGAAAGGCTAGTCATGATCCGAGATCAGGGCCTCACCTCGAAGATCTGGCGCTTTGCCATTTGGGCGCTGGCCATCCTCTTTGTCCTCAATCTGCTTGCTGTCATCGCGGCCGTCATCGTCAACTCCTTCGCGACGCGCTGGCTTGGCACATGGCTGCCGGTCGGCTGGACGACACGCTGGTATTTCAGTGCCTGGAAGGAATTCCAGCTCTCCAGCGTGGTTCTTGTCACCTTCGAGATCGTCTTCACCGTCGTCATCATTTCCGGAATCTTGGGCATCACGGCCGCCTATGCACTGGCGCGACGCGACTTTCCCGGGAAACGTCTGGTCGTGCTTTTGTTCTTGCTGCCTCTGCTTATCCCGCCGCTGACTTACGGCATTCCACTCGCAACCGTCCTCTATCAGCTTGGGCTCGGCGGCACGTTCTGGGGCGTCGTGCTGATCAACGTTGTCCCGTCTCTGCCCTTCGTCGTGCTGGTGATGATCCCCTTCATCGAACAGATCGACCCGCGTATCGAAGCGGCCGCACGGGTATTTGGTGCAGGAACGACGAACCTCTTCCTGCGCATCTTGCTACCGTTGCTTCTGCCGGGGATGCTGGCTGCACTGCTGCTTGTGTTGGTGCGCACTATCGCAATGTTCGAGCTGACGTTCCTGATTGCCGGGCCGACGACGCAAACGCTGGTGGTGTCGCTCTACTACGCCGTCTTTGCGTCGGGCGTGCGCGCGGGTCAGTCGATTGATGCGATGGCGGTGGTCTACATGATCACGACATTGTTCTGGCTGGTTCTCGCTTTGCAGTTCGTGAACCCGACGCAGATCGTAGCAAGGGCGAAACAGCAAAGCGCCCACTAGTTCAAAATCCCAAGGAATTAGACCGCCTCTTGCAACGAGGCGGTCAGTTGGCTGGTCCGGCTATCGGCAGCGCGCCTCATAGGTGCGGCCATATCGGTCACGATAAACACAATAGCCGCGACGTTCGGTTGAGCGTCCAATCAGAGCGCCTGCAACACCGCCCGCCACGGCGCCAATGGCTGCGCCGCCCCAGCTGTCGCTGACGGCGCCGCCGATGATGGCGCCGGTACCGGCACCGATTGCAGTTCCCTTTTCGGTGGCTGTGCATGACGCCAATGCACCCATAAATGCGCCAACTAGAATAATTTTTCTCATCCGGCACTCCTGCGATTGTATTTTTGGTTTGTCGGGTAGGAACTAAGTCCGCTGCCCCAAGGTTCCATCGGACTTAGGTCCGACGTAGCCCTCCCTCCGGCGGCCGCTTCGCCACCTTGGTTTCACACGGCACCGCGGAAAGACAACCATTTGTTGTTAAATGCCCTCGTCAGCGCCCGAATAGCCCTGTTCACAACGCGTCCTCCACGGCTATATCGGGGCGACGCCAAACCATGGAATGGACCTGCCATGACCGATACCGTTCTCGATCGCTTTCTTCGCTATGTCGTCATCGATACCCAGTCGGATTCGGCATCATCGACACAGCCGTCGACCATGAAACAGAAGGACCTGGGTCGTTTGCTGGTCAACGAATTGTTGGCAATCGGCCTATCGGATGCTCATCTCGACGAGCATGGCTACGTTTATGCGACCGTTCCCTCGAATGTCGATAAAGCGGTTCCGGTCATATGCTTCTGCTCGCATATGGACACCGCTCCCGACTTCACCGGGACGAACGTGAAGCCGCAGGTCGTGCACAACTATCAGGGTGGCGACATTCAGCTTTCCGGTGACAGGAAGCAGGTCATTCGGGTCAGCGACAATCCGGCTCTCAACGACCAGATTGGCAACGACATCGTGACTACCGACGGAACGACGCTGCTCGGCGCTGACGACAAGGCAGGCATTGCCGAGATCATCACGGCAGCGCAAATCCTCGTGGACAATCCCGACATCCAGCACGGAACCATCAAGCTGCTTTTCACGCCGGACGAGGAGATCGGCCGCGGCGTCGACAAGGTCGATCTGGCGAAGCTTGGCGCGCAGTTTGCCTATACGATGGACGGCGAAACTGCCGGGCACATCGAAGACGAGACATTTTCGGCCGATGGCGTCGAGATCGCCATTGAGGGCGTCGCCATCCATCCGGGCTTTGCGAAGGGTAAAATGGAGAATGCGATCAAGATCGCAGGCGCCATCATCGACCGGTTGCCGAGGAATACAGCACCTGAGACGACCGAAGGGCGAGAAGGCTTCATTCATCCGACCGGCGTCAGCGGCTCGATGGAAAAGGCAGCTGTCAGCCTCATTGTCCGCGACTTTGAGGAAGCCGGTCTCATTGACAAGGAGAAACATCTCGAAGCACTGGTGCGCGAGATCATGACGGACTATCCCGGTTCTACCTATACCTTCGTCGTCAAGCAGCAGTACCGCAATATGAAGGTCGTGCTCGATCGCCACCCTCAGATTGTCGAGAACGCCGTGGAAGCTATTCGGCGAGCCGGCATGTCGCCAGTCCGGGGCAGTATCCGAGGCGGAACGGACGGTTCCCGTCTATCCTTCATGGGATTGCCATGCCCGAACATCTTTGCTGGCGGCCATGCCTTTCACTCGCCGCGCGAATGGATCAGCAGGCAGGACATGGAGAAGGCCGTAGCCACTCTCGTCGAACTCGCAAAGGTATGGGAGGAGCGGGCGTAAGCTGCGGAGACGGCTGTACGCTTGTAACCAGCGGGTCGCGTAATCTCACGCGTGCTGCAGTATCCCACTCAGGCGAAAGTCTCACCCGGTTTTGACCGCCCCGTCGCAATGTCGCGTCCTTCCTGAGCCTGGGCCATCGCCTTGACCAAGGCGACAATCTTTTCGCGCAGTTGAGTATCGGTGATTTGCAGGAAAGCGCGGTTGAGGGCGAGGCCTTCCTTCGAATGCAGGAATTCGGCAACAGGGTCGGCCGCGACAGTCATTTCAGATCCGGCCAAGCTTTGTGGCTCGGAGTCGCCCTGTTGAAAGAAGAAACTCGGAGAGGTGCTCAGTACCTCGGCAATCCGTTGCAGCCGGCTGGCGCCGATCCGGTTCAGACCTTTTTCGTATTTCTGCACCTGCTGGAATGTAACACCTATCTGATCGGCCAGTTTTTCCTGGCTAAGACCAAGCAGTTGTCTGCGCATCCTCACGCGAGAACCGACATAGGTATCGATGGCATTCGGCGTCTTTGCATTCATCGTCAATGTTTCCATGAGCCGGGCTGGTGTCGCGATCATCGCTTGACCTCCCGTATACAGCACTCTCATGAAATGTGTATTAGCCGTCTTCCAAATTCAATTGTTAGTTCATACGACCTGCGCAATATCATCTGACAGGAATGAGACACGCACCGGAACAAGGTAGAAGAGCACTGCAACCAGACCTTATGTCCATGGCGACCGTGCTGGCTTGCCCCGAAGCAATCGGTCAACGCTTGAAGCGAATTGGCCGGATTTCCCTGTGCACGATCTTCAGCGACCTGTCAGGTTGTATCATGTAGGTCTCATCGATCTGCCGGCCCCACTGATCAATGAAGTTGTGCGGGAAGGTCGACCCGGGCGGGGATTTCGTCAGCTTAGTGCGCGGCTGGCCGCCATAGGTGACGCTGCCTAAGATCGGATCGAGACCAGGCGAGGAAAAGTCCTTCGTCGCGCACCCGACAAGTGCGAGGACACCAATTAACGCAAGGGCCTTCTTCATGGCACCCTTAACAGTTCCGTTTCATTCCTGAAGCATATATGCAATCAATTGGGCCCGAACAGATGCCGTCTGGCGCAAGAATTCAGCAGGTTCCCCGCAACGCTTGCCCAACGCCTACAACAGGCCCCGCTTTGCAAGATTTGCCATCAGCGCGGTGATACCGAAAGTCCAGGCAGAGCACTCGCTCGAGAGCCGCACGGTATTGACGAGCGAGCCGAGGCCCGCCGACGAAATTTCGACGACATCGCCCACCTTGTGGGTAAAACCCTGGTTTGGTGCGTCACGATCCTGTGTCGGGGCAAACAGCGTCCCCAAGAACAGCATGAAGCCATCGGGGTACTGATGGTGAGGCCCGCAGGTCTGCTTGACGAGGTCGCACGGATCTCGGCTGATCTTCGACATCGAACTCTTCCCATGAAGGATGAATCCATCGGTCCCTGTAACCTTGAGATCGAGTTCCGCCCCGCGGACATCATCGAGGCTATAGCTCTCATCAAAGAGGCGAATGAATGGACCTATCGAGCACGACGCATTGTTGTCCTTTGCCTTGCCGAGGAGCAGCGCCGAACGGCCTTCGACGTCGCGCAGATTGACGTCGTTGCCGAGCGTTGCACCCTTGATCTCGCCACGGCTGTTGACGGCAAGCACGATCTCGGGCTCCGGATTGTTCCAGGTCGAAATCGGATGCAGGCCCACATCGGCGCCCCAGCCGACAGACGAGAGCACCGGTGACTTCGTGAACACCTCGGCGTCCGGTCCAATGCCAACCTCGAGATATTGAGACCACATGCCTTCCTCGATCAGCGCCTGCTTGACCTTCAAGGCTTCCGGCGAGCCTGCCTTCAGATTGTTGAGGCTACCGCCGATCAGCGTACTGACGCGCTCGCGGATCGCGGCGGCACGATCTGGATTTCCGGCCGCCTTCTCTTCGATCACACGTTCGATCATCGACTGAGCGAACGTCACCCCACAGGCCTTGATCGCCTGGAGGTCGGCCGGAGCAAGCAGATGGACGTGAGATGGGTCAGGCGTTCCGATACCAACGGCTTTGACTTCCTCCAGCGCGCCGAGCACAGGACCGCGCGCGGCGCGCACGAAGGCAGCGGGGTCGACCTGCTCGAGCAGTGCACTCAACGTCGGCACGGTCTTGGAGGTGATGTCGACCAGTTGGCCATCCCGAACCACCACGACGCATGGACCTTCGACAGCAGGGTTCCAGGCACGACCGACAAACAGGCCGCCAGCGGCGACAGAATCCAGAAGAGTGTAAGACATCGATATGTTCCGTCACGCGAGCGATGGAGGCGCTCAAAATCAAAACGAACCAGCCGCCCTCCAACCCGACGGCGCGGGGAAATCGACCACAATAGATGCCGGTCGGCAAGGTCAAAACCAATCAATCTCGACCTCGTTTCGAAAAATGAAAAAGGGCGCGGTGCCGCAGTTGGCAACGCGCCCATCGTGCATGATCAGCCGTGGCTCACACAACGTGCACTGCTGCACGCCGGGCGGCTTAGTGGTTATCGCGCGGGATACCCTTGGTCTGTGCGATGCGTTGGTATTTGACGGCGGGCTCGAGCACGGCGCCGGTTTCCATCTGACCGACATAGGTACGCTGGATTTCCTGCCAGGGTGTCTGGCTCTCCGGATAGGCATAACCACCGGCTGCCTCGAGTGCCTTGCGCCGTTCGGCAAGCTCCTCGTCGCTGATGAGGATGTCGGCAGTGCCCTTCTTGAGATCGATGCGAACCTGGTCGCCGGTCTTCAGCAGCGCAAGCCCACCGCCGGCGGCCGCTTCCGGCGACGCATTGAGGATGGAGGGCGAGCCGGAGGTGCCGGACTGACGGCCGTCACCGATGCAGGGCAGGGAACTGATACCCTGCTTCAAGAGGTAGTCGGGGGCGCGCATGTTGACGACCTCGGCTGCACCCGGATAGCCGATCGGACCGGCTCCGCGCATGAAGAGGACCGTCGAAGCGTCGATCGCCAGCGACGGGTCGTCGATGCGATGGTGGTAATCCTCCGGTCCGTCGAAGACGACCGCGCGGCCAACGAAGGCTTCCGGATCGTTCGGGTTGGAGAGGTAACGCTGACGGAATTCAGGCGAGATCACGCTCGTCTTCATGATTGCGGACGAGAAGAGATTGCCGCGCAGGACACGGAAGCCGGCACGCTCCTTGAGCGGTCGCTCGAACGGGCGAATGACCTTGTCGTCCTCGATCGTCGCGGTTGTGTAGTTCTCGCCGACAGTCTTGCCGTTGACGGTCATCGCACTTGTATTGAGCAGATCATGCTTGATCAGTTCGCCCATCACGGCAGGAACGCCACCGGCATGGTAGTAGTCCTCGCCAAGATATTCGCCGGCCGGCTGCAAGTTGACGAGGAGCGGAATTTCCTCGCCGTAGGTCTGCCAGTCGTCGACCGTCAGTTCAACGCCGACATGGCGTGCCAGAGCGTTCAGGTGGATCGGCGCGTTGGTGGAACCACCGATTGCGGAGTTGACCTTGATCGCGTTGATGAAGGCTTCCTTGGTCAGGATGTCGGACGGCTTGAGGTCTTCGCGCACCATCTCGACGATGCGCAGGCCGGTTTCATAGGAAACTTCCTGACGGTCGCGGTAGGGGGCCGGAATTGCCGCGCCACCCGGCAGCTGCATGCCCAGCGCTTCGGCAAGCGAATTCATTGTCGTCGCTGTGCCCATCGTGTTGCAGTAGCCGGTCGAGGGTGCGGAGGATGCGACGAGCTTGACGAACCCCTGATAGTCGATTTCGCCGCGCGCCATCATCTCGCGGGCTTTCCAGACAATCGTGCCGGAGCCCGTACGCTCGCCACGGAACCAGCCGTTCAGCATTGGGCCGACCGAGAGCGCGATCGCCGGAATGTTGACGGTTGCCGCGGCCATGAGACAGGCAGGCGTCGTCTTGTCGCAACCGATCGTCAGGACTACGCCGTCAAGCGGATAGCCGTAGAGAACCTCGACGAGGCCGAGATAGGACAGGTTGCGGTCGAGACCGGCGGTCGGGCGCTTGCCGGTTTCCTGGATCGGATGCACCGGGAATTCAATGGCGATACCGCCAGCGTCACGAATGCCTTCGCGAACGCGCTTGGCAAGCTCGATATGGTGACGATTGCACGGCGACAGGTCCGAGCCAGTCTGTGCGATACCGATGATCGGCCTTCCCGACTGCAGCTCTTCCTGGCTCAGACCGAAGTTCATGTAACGCTCCAGGTAGAGCGCGGTCATGTCGGGGTTTGCCAGATTGTCGAACCATGCCTTGGAGCGAAGCTGGCGCGATCCGTCCTGCTCTTGCACTGCGTTCTGATTCGGGGAGGGAGTTTTCTCAACCACGATGAATTTCCTTGCTTTGAAGCCGCTGTTGTCATGCACTTAGCTGATCGATACAGGAATGTATAATCAGTCTTTCGCATTTTGATATGCAAATATCTTATATCGAATGAGGCAATCGTGGGATTAGATGGTTTCAGACTGCGGCACCTGAAGATGCTCGTGGCGCTCAGCGAGCACGGCAAGCTCGGCGTCGTTGCCGAAATGTTTGGCATCTCGCAACCGGCCCTGTCGAGAACCCTCAATGAGCTGGAGCAAATGTCTGGGCACCAACTCTTCGAACGACACAATCGTGGCCTCGTCCCCACCCCTCAGGGCGAAGTGATCGTTCGCCACGCCAAGATGCTGATCTCCGAAGCACAACGGGCAGAATATGAAATGGTGGTCGCAGCTGCCGGGCAGGGCGGCAGCGTGGCATTCGGTACGATCATGACGCCGGCAGCCGATTACGTTGCCCCTGCGCTGAAACGGATCTTCGAAACCCACCCGACGATCGACATCAGCATCTCCGTTGGCAGCAGTGACGTGCTTCTCGAGGATGTGCTGAACAGAAGGCTCGACTTTGCCGTCTGCCGCATTCCAAGTGGCATGAACCCCCTCTGGTTCGACTATCTGCCGGTCGGCCAGGAGACGCTGCGTGTCATAGTGGCCGTGGATCACCCGCTCTCGGCCAAGCCTGTCGTCACCGAGGACGATCTCAGGCACCAGAGCTGGGTGCTCCAGCCGCATGGCTCGTTCCTTCGCCAGGTCATCGATGATTTCATCCGTCGTCACGGCATCGTGCCAGCAAGCGTCGTTTCGACTTCCGATGCGCTTTTGACCATGTTGCTGATGTTGCAGAGCCAGCGGCTCGGCATCTTTGCCGAGCCCGTGGCAGCCCTCCTCGAGCGGCATGGTCTCGTCAAGGCGCTGCAGATAGAGGGCGACATCTCCGTCCCGGGTTTTGGCCTCGTCAAACTGAAGGAACGCGAACTGTCTGCCTCCGCCGAGCTTGTCTACAATGTGTTTGCCACAACGCGAAACCCTTAATGCGGCGCCGCCCCAAGAGCCTAAGGCGCATATTGCGTGACCATGCGCGCATCGCGGCGGAAATCGGAAGGTGACATGCCCGCAATATGGCGAAACGACTTGTTGAAGGCGCTGATCGAGCCGAATCCGCTGTCCATTGCGACTTGCAAGACGTTTGCCTCGTCGTTCATCAACATCGCTTGCGCGCGCGACAGGCGCAGGAGATTGACATATTTGCTGAGCGTCATGCCGGTCGTCTTCTTGAACAGGTTCATCGCGTATTTCGGGTGAAGGTCGGCCGCACGAGCGATATCGACCGAATCAATTTCCTGTAGGAAGTTGACGGCGATGAAGTCGCACATGCGCGCAACGCTGCGCGAGGATTGCGGATAGCACTGCTCGATATCGTCAGCATCGGTCGGCCCGAGTGTCGGAATCATGGAATAGGGCTCAAGTGCGATTCGCTCCACCCGCAACAGCATCTCGTCGACGGCGTGCTGCGCCTTGGCAGGGTCACCTGACTTGGCGTAGTGCACCCAGCGTGGAAAGTTTTCCCGGTCGGCGGCGTCGGTTGCCGAGGTGAACAGGATCTCGCCCTTCATCAGGCGGCTGGAAATGTTGATGGGCAGCCGCATTCGGAAGAAGTAGACGAGCGGAAGATGCCCGCCGGCATAGATTGCGTCCTCGGAGCAATCGTCCATCTGGTGGGGCTGCCCGCCCCAGAACAGGCACATGTCGCCCGCCCGCATGGTGATTTCGCAACCATTCACGCGATAGTGGACGCTCCCCTGCATGATGTAGTTCACTTCAACCTGCACATGCCAATGCGGCATCAACATGACTGGCGGGTGGTTGTGAAACATCTGAAGGGCCGTCGGCAACCCTTCGATACTGCTCGCTCCCGGCTGGTAGACAGCCCGCTTTACGATCTTACTTTCCGCCAAATCCATGTTCCCTTTTTAGGAGACAGCGGCTCCCTTCCAGATAGTCTAGCCGCGTTCGCTAAGGGACGGCAATTGAAAAGGGAGGATTTTCAATGCGCTTCAAACTTATCAGTGCGACCGCTGCAGTCGCACTGCTCGCTTCCGGTTCTGCATTCGCGCAGGAGTCGGGCAATCTCACCATCTGGAGCTGGAACATCGCTGCATCGGCGCTGAAGTCCACGCTCGAAGGCTTCAACAAGCAGCATCCGGATATCAAGGTCACGGTCGAGGATCTCGGCAACCAGCAGGTCTTCGACAAGATGCTGGCTGCCTGCGCTGCCGGCGGCGAAGGACTGCCGGACATCGTCAGCGTCGAAAATTTCGAGGCGGAGATCTTCTGGAACCGCTTCCCCGACTGCTTCGCCAACCTGAAAGAGCTGGGCTACACCCCAGAAATTCAGGCAAAGTTCCCAGACTTCAAGCGCACCGAGCTAGAAGTCGGCGATGTTGCCTACGCGATGCCGTGGGATTCCGGCCCGGTCGCCGTCTTCTATCGCCGCGACTTCTATGAAAAGGCAGGCGTTGATCCGTCGACCATCAAGACCTGGGACGACTTCATTGCAGCGGGCAAGAAGATCTCCGCAGCCAATCCGGGCGTCGTCATGGCGCAAGCTGACTTCAACGGCGACAGCGAATGGTTCCGCATGATTTCCAACGAGCAGGGCTGCGGCTACTTCTCGACGGATGGCCAGACGATCACCATCAACCAGCCTGCCTGCGTTGCGACGCTCGAAAAGGTCAAGCAGATGAAGGATGCCGGCACGCTGACGGCAGCCATCTGGGATGAGAAGATCCAAGCCAATACGGCAGGCAAGGCCGCCAGCCAGATGTATGGCGGCTGGTACGAAGGCACGATCAGATCCGGCTCGCCCGATCTATCCGGCAAATGGGGCGTCTACATGATGCCAAGCCTGACGCCAGATGGACCGCATGCAGCAAACCTTGGCGGCTCGTCGCTCGCAATCGCTGCTAATTCGCAGAACAAGGAAGCCGCCTGGACCTACATCAATTATGCTCTTGGCACCAATGAGGGCCAGGTAACGATGCTGAAGTCCTTCGGTCTCGTTCCATCGCTGCTGACTGCAGTCCAGGACCCGTTTGTCAACCAGCCACTGCCTTATTGGCACGACCAGAAGGTCTGGGCCGACATCCTTTCGACCCTGCCGAAGATCGTTCCAAGCCGTGGCACGCCGTTCCAGACGGACGCCGACTCGATCTACAGGGCAGCGCAGACCAAGTACTTCGCCGGCGGCTACCCCGACGCGAAGGCAGCGCTCGATGACGCCGCAAACCAGATCGCCACGGCGACAGGTCTTCCCATCGCGAAATGAGCAACAGTGCCGGGCGTCGCTTGGCGCCCGGCCTCCATCCTGAGGGGTGGCTCGTCTCGTCTGTGAGGAGAATAGAATGCCGATCCGGAACCGGAACGCCTACGCTTTTCTTGCGCCCTATCTCTTGGTCTTTGCCACCTTCTGGATATGGCCGATCATCAGTTCGTTTCTGATCTCGTTTCAGAACACCCGCGTCAATCCATGGAAATTCAGTTTCTCGGTGAACTGGGGCCGCCTCGTTGGCGATCCAGCCTTCTACAATGCGCTCTACAACACGCTGATCATCCTGGTCATTCAGGTACCGGTGATGATCATGATCGCCACCGTGATGGCTGTGCTTTTGAATTCGCCGCTTCTGAAAGCGCGGCCTCTCTTCCGCTTTGCCTTCTTCGCCCCCGTCGTCGTCGGCGAAGTCGCCTACGCGGCCGTCTTCCGCCTGATGTTCAGCTTCGATTTCGGGATCGTCAACAAGATCATCACCTTGGTCGGTCTTCCAGCCGTTTCCTGGTTCGACAATGCCAACGCTGCCATGACCCTGATCATCATTGCGGTGACCTGGCGCTGGGCGGGATATAACGCCATCATCATTCTCGCCGGCCTGCAATCCATTCCTGACGATGTCTACGAGGCGGCAACGCTCGATCGCGTCAGCAAGACACAGCAGTTCTTCCACATCACGCTGCCGCTCTTGAAGCCAATCATCCTGTTTTGCGTCATCCTGTCGGTCATCGGCACGATGCAGCTCTTTACCGAACCATTCCTCATCACCAATCGCGGCGGCCCGGGAGGCGGAACGGAAACGCTGGGCCTTCTGCTTTATCGCGAGGGCTTCCGCTCGCTCAACTTCGGCTATGCCTCGGCGGTCGCCTACACAATGGCAGCGCTGGCAGTTGCGATCTCACTCTTCAACCTCTGGATCGGAAGGGAGCCCAAATGAGATCAAAGTCTCAATCCCTGCTCTTACGGCAGATCGCCCTCCACGCCGTCCTGACGCCGCTGGCCATCATCTGGCTGTTTCCGCTGTGGATGATGCTGGTCTTCTCCACAATGTCGGACTTCGGAATCTTCAGCCCCGAAATCGTCCTCTGGCCGTCGACGAATTTCATCGAGAACTTCAAAAACCTGCAGGCTGATACCAACTTCCTCCGCGCCATGTTCATCTCGATTGGTGTTGCGGTGATCTACACGTTCCTGTCGGTGCTTCTGACGTCGATGGCCGGCTGGGCGCTTGCCCGCTACCGCTTCGTCGGCCGGTCGATCGTCATTGGCATCATTCTTGGTACGATTACGCTGCCCTTTGCCGTCGTTGTCATTCCGCAGTTCATCATGGTGGCCCGCGAGTTCAGGCTGGCTAACACCTGGATTGCGCTGATTGTCCCGCCGCTCTTCAACTCGCTCGGCGTCCTCTTCATGCGTCAGGCCTTCTCCATGATGCCCGCGGAACTCTTCGACGCGGCCCGCGTCGAAGGCGTCAAGGAATGGCAGATCTTCCTTCGGATCGCCCTGCCGCTCGCAAGGCCGACAATGGCGGCGCTTGCCATCATCCTCTTCCTGCACTCCTGGAACAACTATCTCTGGCCGCTGCTCATCAACTCCAAGCCAGGGATGATGACAGCACCGGTGGCGCTTGGCACGCTGATCGGTCTGACCAAGGTGTCCTGGGGCGGGATCATGGCAGGCGCCATGATGCTGACGGCGCCGATCCTGGTCGTCTTCGTGTTCCTGCAGCGTCACTTCATTGCTGGCATCGCGGCCGGCGCAGTCAAATAATCGGGGAACGCCTGATGTCCGAACTTTCACTGAAAAATGTCGTCAAGCGTTTCGGCGCGCTGGAAATCATCCATGGCGCAAATCTCGAGGTAAAGGACGGCGAGTTTGTCGTCTTTGTCGGCCCTTCCGGCTGCGGCAAGTCGACACTGCTTCGCATGATCGCCGGTCTTGAGGACATCTCGGCCGGCGAGATCAATATTGGCGGCACGGTCGTCAATGATGTCGAGCCGGCCGAGCGGGGCATCGCCATGGTCTTCCAGTCCTACGCTCTCTACCCGCACATGACGGTCGAGGAGAACCTGAGCTTCGGTCTGCGCATGAACGGCAACCCGAAACAGGACACGGAAAAGCGCGTCAAGCACGCCGCCAACATTCTGCAGATCAATGAGCTGATGCATCGCCGCCCGAAGCAACTATCAGGCGGCCAGCGCCAGCGCGTTGCGATCGGCCGCGCCATCGTGCGCGAGCCACAGGTCTTCCTTTTCGATGAACCGCTTTCGAACCTTGATGCGGAACTGCGCGTGCAGATGCGCGTCGAGATCTCGCGGCTGCACAAGCAGCTAGGCACAACGATGATCTATGTCACCCACGATCAGACGGAAGCGATGACGCTGGCCGACAAGATCGTTGTCCTGCGCGCTGGCAACATCGAGCAGGTGGGAGCGCCTCTCGACCTCTATGACGATCCCGCCAACCAGTTTGTCGCCGGCTTCGTCGGCTCGCCGAAGATGAACTTCCTCGAGGCCGAGATCCTGGAAAGGGCGGGCGCAAGCGCGACGATCGCTCTTGCCGGAGACAGGAACGTTCGCCTGGCCATGCCGGTGAGTGGCAAGCTCGATCCAGGTGCGCAGGTGACGCTCGGCATCCGGCCAGAGCATTTCGTCGACGCTGGACAAGGTGAGGCGGATCTTACCGTCACCATCGATGTCGCGGAGCACCTCGGCAACACCAGCTACATCTACGCGACCACGGCAGGCGGCGAGCCGCTCATTATCGAGCGCCCGGAATCGCGCGCTGCCGGCAATCGCGACACGCTGACCGTCGGCCTGAGCGCCCACCGTATCTTTCTGTTCGATGGCGACGGCAACCGCCTGCGCTGACTGTAAACCTCGTCCCAAGATTTATGCAATGAAGAGGAATTCCCTATGAGCACAGACCAACCGATCCGTTGGGGCATTATCGGCCCGGGCACGATCGCCCGCACCTTTGCGGACGGCATCGCGCATTCGCGCACAGGAAAACTCGCAGCCATTGCCACCCGAAACCCGCAAAAGCCTGGGCTTGGCGAGAACTTCCCCGGCGCCCGCATCGTCAACGGGTATGATGCGCTGCTGGCGGACGCAGAAATCGACGCGATCTATATCGCAACCCCACATACGGGTCATGCCGAATGGGCAATCAAGGCTATCCGCGCCGGCAAGCACGTTCTCGTCGAAAAGCCGATTGCACTTTCCGCGTTCGACGCCGATGCGATCTATCACGAAGCGAAGAAGGCCGGCGTCTTTGCCGGCGAGGCCTTCATGTATCGCGTTCACCCGCAAACGGCCAAGATCGTCGAACTGGTCAAAGGCGGTGTCATCGGCAGCGTGCGCATCATCCGCTCGAGCTTCGGTTTCAACATGGGCTCGTTCAAGCCCGAGCATCGGCTTTTTGCCAACGAAACGGCCGGCGGCGGTATCCTCGACGTCGGAGGCTATCCGGTCTCCATGGCGAGGTTGATCGCGGGTGCCGTCGAGGGCAAGCCGTTCCTCGAGCCGGAAAGGGTCTCAGGCGTCGGTCACCTCGGTCAATCGGGGGTGGATGAGTGGGCTTCCGCCGTCCTGAAGTTTCCGAACGGCGTCATCGCCGAAGTGTCCTGCTCGATCATGGCGCAGCAGGACAATACGCTGCGCATCATCGGTTCTGAAGGACGCATCGAGGTCAAGGACTTCTGGTTCGCCTCCGGCCACAAGGGCGGCACTGGCAGGATCGAGATCTTCAAGAGCAACGAGCAGCAGACGATCGAGGTGAAGGAAGACCGCTGGCTGTATTCCTTTGAGGTCGATGCAGCCGGCGATGCAATCCGCGCTGGCGAAAAGGAATTCCGCTCACCCGGTATGAGCTGGGCCGACTCGGTCGGAAACCTGCGTGTTCTTGATCAATGGCGCGCCTCGATTGGTCTGGAATACGGCGTCGAGAAGGCGGACAAGCGAACCGCGAACATCGCAGGTGGTACCGTTCGGCGCGGAAACAGCATCCCGCAGCGCCGGATTCCCGGCATTTCCAAGCCGGCTTCGGTCGTCACGCTCGGCTTCGAATTCTTCCCGAACTTTGCTGCCGCGTCGCTGACCCTCGACGCGTTCTACGAGGCCGGCGGCAATGTCTTCGACACGGCCTTCGTCTATGGCGGCGGCAAGACCGAGAGCATCTTTGGCGACTGGCAAACCAGCCGTAAGGTGCCGCGTGAGGAGATCGTGCTGATCGGCAAGGGCGTTCATTCACCGCTTTGCTACCCCGATGTCATCGCCAAGCAGCTCGACCAGTCGCTGAACCGTCTGAAAACCGACTATCTCGATATCTACTTCATGCATCGAGACAATACCGATATTCCGGTTGGCGAGTTCGTCGACGCCATGGACGCAGAGGTCAAGCGTGGCCGCATCCGCGGCATCTTCGGCGGATCGAACTGGACGCGCGAGCGCGTGGACGAGGCCGCAGCCTACGCCGCCAAGAATGGCAAGACGGCGCCGGCTGCCCTGTCCAACAACTTCTCGCTTGCGCAAATGCTCGATCCGATCTGGGCTGGATGCGTGGCGGCTTCCGACGACGACTGGAAGAAGTGGCTGAATGCCAAGCAGATCCCGAACTTTGCATGGTCGAGCCAGGGCCGCGGCTTCTTTACGGAGCGCGCCGGACGCGACAAGCACGACGATGAGGAAATCGTCCGTTGCTGGTATTCGGATCGCAATTTCGAGCGCCGGGACCGGGCCATCGAACTCGCAAACAAGCTCGGCCGCAGCCCGATCCACATCGCGCTCGCCTATGTAATCGCCCAGCCGTTCCCGGTCATTCCGCTGATCGGGCCGCGCACCATCGCCGAGTTGGAAGACAGCCTCTCGGCGCTCGACATAAAGCTGACGCCGGAACAGGTGAAGTGGCTGGAAGCGTGACGCGATAGCAACGATCGCCCGGGGCTGGGGCGCCAGTCCCGGGCGTGTGGCTTCACTCCCCTCCCGCACAAAGGAGCACTGGACGCTGGAGCAGGACACCTTCGGGGCGTATAATTGAAAGCTTTAGGTCGGACCAGCGACCTCACCCTGACTGTCAATAGGGGAGCGAAACCATGAAACGGCTGGTATGGACCACGGCGTCGATGACGCTCGTGGCCTTCAGTGTTTTGGCTCAAGAGCCTGTCGTCGGCACCTGGAAGACGCAAGTCGGCACCACCGCGGCCATCGACGAATGCGCGCAGGGTTACTGCATCACGATGAAGACGGGCAACAATGCGGGCAAGCGCATAGGCTCGTTCCAAGGCAGTAACGGTAACTTCACCGGAACCATCGTTGAGCCGGAGAGTAGGAAGACTTTCACGGGAGTGCTCACACTCAGTGGCGATACTGTGCACATGCGCGGCTGCACGATGAAGGTGATCTGCGTCTCGCTGATCTGGACGCGGTTGTAACAGGCGAATGGCACTATTGCCGGCTGTTTTGTGCGCTCCTAGTTCCGGCGCTTCAGCCCGTCGATAACCTGCCGATATTCCTCGGCGATGGAGATTGCCGCTTTTGCGACCACCGGACTGATCGATTTGCGGTCAATGGCGTCCGAGCAGGCTTCGAATACACCGCGCAGCTCGCGTTCGATCCACGACAGCTCCGGGTATTGCTCCACCAATACATGCGGAAGAAATTTTGCCTTTGCTTTCATTGACTTGGAGCTAGCGATAATGCTGGGATTTGCAGACGTAACATCGAGAATGGCTGCTTCGAGTTGTCCAGTGGCGCTGACGATATCGGTAACCAAGGCCGTCATTTTTCCCTCCTAACAAAGGAACCCCTGAAAAATGCCATGCATTCCTCGTGCCAAACTGGTGGCCGGATGGTTTTGCGACTGCCAAAGTCGGGCTGGTGGCAGAAAGGTTGCCACCGGCAGCTGTCGATGACGAAGTATTGATGGCACACGCTGTTTTCCCGGTCTCACCGGGACCTAGTTTCTGTCCAGTTGGTGGCAAACTATGTTTGTGAGGATGAAATGAAAACGCTTCGAAAGATGATGTGCCTCGGGATGGTCGTTGCAGTCATGGGCGTCGCAACGGCGTGTTCGACAAACTCAGACGCTCCTCGAACAACGGGGTCGGTTGGGTATGGCGCTCACAACGCAGACTTTGCATTGCGGCCAGCGTGCAGGAGTGGATTTGGGAATGATCGTCCCTGTAGCTACTAACTGTTAACAGGCAGTCGACATTGGAGACGGCGGTTGGGCTACTCGATCACATTGACGGGCGCCTGTATCTGGGACTATCAATCTTCCACGCAGGGTTGCCTCACCCGTCCACTGCCGTTCGAAACAGAGAAAATACTGTTCAAGTTGGTTTGGCACGAACGAACCGAGCGTTCAGTCAGTCACCAGTGGCTCTGCAAACTCATCTTTAGAACAATCAGACTCGCGTAGGGCTCATCACCGCCGAACAAAATTGCTTAGGTGGTTTAGCACATCAGCTTTTTTCCATTTTGGTCGGGTGGCCATCTTCTATTTTAACGTAACCGCGGAACGCGTAAAAGACACGAGCAGTCTCTGTCGACCATAAGAAGGTTTTCGGGCAGCCCGCGCAGAACAGCCGTCTTTCCAAAGCCTCCAGTAGCTTGGTACTTAGACCTTGGTGGCGGGCACTGGGTCCACATACAAGAGTGTAATCTCGCTGGTAACTTTTTTGAGGTTGTTCGCTGGAGACCCCATCATCCGGGCTATCCGCATGCTGGTTGTTCGCTGGAACTGCATAAGAAATTTCGCCAGCAAAATGGCCCAAGAAATAGGCAAAAACAACGGCGCCACCCCGGTTGCTACTACAATAGGCAGGAGATGGGCTGAGTGCGGTATGCGGTGGCGACAGCTTCGCTCTCACCGAACGGTATTGGAGGAAGGCCTTCGAGGTTCTCGGAAATGGTTCCAAGCGGCGATTAATGCATTAATGCCCATCGCGCAAAGTTCGCATGAAGGAAGCGAGGGAGTGAGAAATCTGCGTCGTGGGCGAAGCAACGATCCGGGCCGTCGGCTACCCTCGGTCCCATCCTTGTGCTGCCAACGTGGTCAACAGCCATAACGCTGGACCCGAGCGTTGCTCTTAATGCTGCTTCAGCATCGGAAAAATGTTTTGTCCAATTCGGATCATAAGGAACAAGTTCGACCAGCGTTGGCATGGGCTTCATCCTCTGAAACAACGGTAACCTATCGATGTGCTGCAAGCCACCCGCTGTCCGAAAGGGGGGCCGCTCGTGACATCGTGAAGGCCACCAAACTCAAAAGAGGTGCAGTGTGTCGCGGATTTCAGCTGTGCAATCTTCCCGCTGTGGTTTCAACGGAGACGACATTGCAATTTCAAGGACTTTTCAATCACCGATTTTCCTGCTAATATCCTACAATCCACCATATATAACTTCGGTTCTGTCGCCTGATAGTTTCAACACGGTAGCGGTTAACGGAATATCGTGAAGCAACGCGCCACGATATTCTTTACGTGAGTGGAGCGGCACAATGGCAAGCATAACGACCCAAGCCGAAAGTAATCCGCCGGCGAGCGAAGCCGAGCAAAAGCTTCCCCTTTTCTCACTGACCGCGATGGTCGTTGGTTCCATGGTGGGCGCAGGCGTGTTTCAGCTGCCGACCCGCTTTGCAACTCAGACCGGCGTCTATGGGGCTCTCATCGCCTGGGCGATTGCCGGCACCGGTATGCTAGCCCTTGCCTTCGTCTTTCAAGCACTCGCGATACGCAAACCAGAGCTTGACAACGGCGTTTACGTTTATGCGCGGGACGGTTTTGGCGTCTATCCCGGTTTCCTTTCCGCCATCGGATTCTGGGCCTCTGCTTGCGCGGGGAACGCCTTCTACTGGGTTCTGATCATGACCACTGTTTCGCAGCTGTTTCCCCAGAGCGGAACATTGTTCGGCAACGGCGATACATGGCCCTCCTTCATCGTCTCCGTTGTTGCGGTCTGGGGATATTACTTTCTCATCCGCCGCGGTGTGAAAGAGGCCGCCTGGATCAATTATATCGTGACCATCGCCAAACTTGTGCCATTAGCATTATTCCTGGTGCTCGTTATCTTCTTCTTCAACGGAGAGGTCTTTTGGGGCAATCTCACTGGAGGCTACGATGTCCCTGGCGGTACATCTCTGTTGATGCAGGTACAGGGCACCATGCTCGTTACGGTTTTCGTCTTCCTCGGCATCGAAGGCGCAAGCGTTTACTCGCGGTACGCCAAACGACGGGAGGATGTCGGCGCAGCGACGGTGCTCGGGTTCCTCGGGGTGCTCGCGCTGTTTGCCTCCATCTCGATCCTCTCATACGGCATCCTTCCAAAGGCGGAAATTGCGGCTTTGTCACAGCCATCCGTGGGTGGCGTCTTAGAGGCCGCCGTCGGGCCATGGGGCGGAACGTTCATCCGCCTTGGGCTCATTGTGTCGGTGCTTGGTGCCTACCTCGCATGGCAGCTCCTGGCAGCCGATGTCATGTACGCGGCGGCAAAGGACCAGGACATGCCTAGCCAGTTTGCCAAGCTCAACGACCGTCAGGTTCCCGAGCACGCGGTTTTCTGGACGTCGGTCTTCGTGTCTGCGATCCTGTTCGCCGTGCAGTTCGCGGAAAACGCTCTCGACTTCACCCTCGACCTGACGGCCGCGCTCGCGCTTGCACCGTTCGCACTCGCCAGCGCTTATGCCGTCAAAATCGCATGGCAGCGGGACGGATATCACGGCGCGTCGGACGCCTCACGAACCCGAGAGCTAGTGGTTGCAGCTGTCTCGACAGTCTACACGCTATTCCTCATATGGGCCGCCGGATATACTTTCCTTTTCCTCGCCTGCATCCTGCTCGCCCCCGCGACGGCGCTGTACTTCATCGCCAGGCGTCAGCAGAACGTTAGAATCTTTACGACGCCGGGCCTGATCGTGTTCTTAATTGTCCTGGTCTTTGCCGTGATCGGGATCGTGTTGCTTACCACCGGCGTAGTCCAGATTTGAGAATCCACCATCCGTTCCATGCTCCAGTTGCAGTTCGACGCAATTCCTTGAAGCAAGAGGTGAGAACACATGGTAACTGAATCCTCATTTGGCGTTCATTCCGAAGTTGGGCAATTGCGCAAGGTGTTGGTCTGCGCGCCGGGCCGCGCTCACCAGCGCCTGACGCCGAGCAATTGCGACGACCTTCTCTTTGACGACGTGCTTTGGGTCGACAATGCCAAACGCGACCATTTCGACTTCATGACGAAGATGCGCGATCACGGCGTCGAAGTCGTTGAGATGCACAGTCTGCTCGCCGAAACGGTCGCCATCCCGGAAGCGAAGAAGTGGATTCTCGACCATCAGGTCGTGCCGAACCAGATCGGGCTCGGATTGCTCGACGAAGTTCGCACCTATCTGGAAGGCCTTTCCAACCGCGAGCTCGCCGAAACGCTGATCGGCGGCCTGTCGACCTTTGAATTTCCGGAATCGATCGGCGGTGAGCAGCTCGCGCTGATACGCGACGCGGCGGGCGTGAACGAATACCTGCTGCCGCCGCTGCCGAACACACTCTACACCCGCGACACCACCTGCTGGATCTACGGCGGGGTGACGCTCAATGCGCTCTATTGGCCCGCGCGCCATGAAGAATCCATCCTTGCCGCCGCTATCTACAAGTTCCATCCGGACTTCGCCGGAAAGGTGAACGTCTGGTGGGGTGACCCGACGAAGGATTGGGGGCTTGCCACGCTCGAGGGCGGCGACGTCATGCCGATCGGCAAAGGCAACGTGCTAATCGGCATGAGCGAGCGGACCTCACGGCAAGCGATCAGCCAGGTTGCCCAGGCCCTGTTCGAAAAAGGTGCGGCCGAACGCGTTATTGTCGCGGCCATGCCAAAGCTGCGCGCTGCCATGCATCTTGACACGGTCTTCACGTTCGCCGACCGTGATTGCGTGCTAATCTACCCCGACATTGTCGACAAGATCGATGCCTTCTCCTACCGCCCGAACGGCAAAGGCGGCGTCGAGCTGCACAAGGACAAGGGCAGCTTCGTCGAGACGGTCCGCGACTCCCTCGGTTTGAAGAAGATGCGTGTCGTCCAGACCGCTGGCAATGACTACATGCGCGAGCGCACCCAATGGGATAGCGGCGCCAACCTTGTCTGCGCCTCCCCGGGCGTCGTCTATGCCTATGACCGCAATACATACACGAACACCCTGCTTCGCAAGGAAGGTATCGAAGTCATCACCATTACCGGTGCTGAACTTGGACGCGGGCGCGGCGGCGGGCACTGCATGACCTGCCCGATCATCCGCGACGCGGTCGATTATTGACGGCCACAACCTCGCATCTGATACCCGATGGGCTAGGCCTGCATGACCCGGGGTCCGTCCTGGAACCAGACGATGACACGGCGTGAAACGGTCGGCGCGCTCTTTGAATGTGAAAGCCATGTCAGCAGAAAACAAAAAACAACCGCTGTCGTTGTTCGAAGCCCTTGTACCGGTGGCTGGCCTCATCCTCCTTATCGCATTGTCTTACTATCTGTTCGGAGATGCAGGCTCATCAGGCCCCAATCAGGTTGCCCTGGTTTTTGCGACAATGATTGCGGTCACAATGGCGCGCATTCGTGGCTGTTCACTCGATGAACTGAGAGAAGCGGCGATTTCGAGTGTCGGATCAGGGGTCGGCGCAATATTCATTCTATTGGGGGTCGGCGCGCTGATCGGTACATGGGCGTTGAGCGGCACGCTGGTCACCATGATCTATTATGGACTGGTCCTGCTAAACCCCAACTATTTTTACGTTACCGCCTGTGCAGTTGCTGCCGCCACGTCTTTCGGGATCGGTAGCTCCTGGACGGTGGCCGGAACGATCGGCATCGGTTTAATGGGCGTCGCCGCAAATATGGACCTTGATCCCGCCATTACGGCCGCCGCCATCATTTCCGGGGCTTATTTTGGGGACACGACATCGCCGTTGTCCGATTCGGCAAACCTTGCTGCCGGTGCTGGCGAAGCCAATCTTTACGATCATATCCGCGAGACTCTTCTGACCTCCATCCCGGCACTCTTGCTTAGCCTCGGTGTTTTTTGGCTTCTCGGCCGTTTTGGCGAGCCGGGTAGTTTCGATGCCACCAACCATTTGGCCAATATCCAAGCCTCTTTCCACGTGTCCTGGGTCCTTCTCCTGCCTTTGCTCGTTGTTCTGTTACTTGCGCTCCTTAAATTGCCTCCGTTCACCACAATCTTCATCGGCGCTTTGCTCGGTGGCGTGCTTGCCGTCATCGTAGCGCCCGAGAGGGTTGTCGCATTCGCTGGTGCGGGCGCTTCAGTTCCCCATTGGCTGGCACTTGTCAAAGGTGTCTGGCTCGCCTTCGCTACCGGCTATGTATCCAGCAGCGGCGATCCGGCGCTAGATGCAATCGCGACACGCGGCGGCATGAGCGCCATGCTGTCAACTGTGTGGCTTGTGATCACGGCATTTGCGTTCGGGGGTGTTGTTGAGAGGGCCGGTATCCTTGAGCGGCTCATTGCGCCAATTGTCAGCGTGGCGAAATCGGGTGGAACTCTCGTTAGTGCGTTAATCGCTTCCGTCATTGCGACAAACGTCACGACCGCCGATCAATATTTATCGATTGTTCTCCCAGGTCGGATGTTTAATGCCGTCTTCGCTGAACGTGGGCTCGCGCCGCCGGTTCTGTCGCGCACCATCGGCGCGAGCGGCACGCCAACTTCGGCACTTGTCCCTTGGAACAGTTGCGGCGCATATCTGTCAGCGACGCTGGGCGTTTCGACCTTTCACTATTTCCCTTATGCGGTTTTCAATTTCGCTAGCCCGATTCTGGCGGCCGTCGTTGCTTTTCTCGGTATTCGTATGCTGCGTTTAACGAAGGTCAATTTCGATGAATCGGCGGTCTGAACTTTTGGCGACGCCAGGTGGTAGCGTGAAGACCACATGAAAGTACGGGACCGGCAAGAGATCGGCGATGCGTGCATCGACCCACGCCTTGCGAGCGGCGCCTTGACACTTCGGGCAATGGCGATTGCGGCAGGAATTGTAGGAGATGCGGGTCCTGCCGCAGTCGTCGCAGGCATCGACGTGACCGCCAAGCCTGGGTGTACGGCAGGCTTCGATCGCGCCCATGACGCGTCGCTCGCCGCGGCCAAGATGACCGGCGTTCTCTCGCCTGTAGGAGCCTCCATGTCGTCGAAAGGTCGAAAGATGTCGGCGACTTCGAAGGTGGGGCGCAACCGATTACGATTCCGGCGGCGTCACCTCCAGTCGTAACCGATCGAGCGGACTGGCCGTCGACCGGATCGTGTCGGTGGAGACCTGCGTATAGCGCGCTGTTGTCGAGAGGTGGGCGTGGCCGAGCAGGACCTGGATGATGCGGATATCGGTCCCGTTCTCGAGCAGACGAGTGGCGAAAAAATGCCGCAGTGTGTGGACGGTGACGTGTTTGGAAAGGCCCGCTGCGGCAACCGCCGAACGGCAGGCGGAATGCAGCCCCCATGGCTCGATCGGCTTGTCAGGATCGCGCCCAGGAAACAGAATGTCCTTGGGCCGCGCCAAGCGCCAATAGCTGCGCAGGATCCCGAGCAGTTCCGGCGACAGCATGACGTAGCGGGCTTTGCCGCCTTTGCCACGCGTGATGTGGATCACCATCCTTGAGCTGTCGATAGCGGTGGCGCGAAGACCACAGACCTCTGAGACTCTGAGACCGGCGGCATAAGCCGTTGTCAAAGCCACCCGCGCCTTCAAGCTGGAGACGGCTTGCAGAAATCCGACCACCTCGTCGCTCGAAAGAACAACCGGCAACTGGCGAGGCTCGCGCGCATACGGAATATGCTCCGGGATCGTATTCTGGCCGAGCGTTACGCCATAGAGGAACCGGAGTGCGCAGACGATCTGGTTCAATCCGGACCAGGATATGCCCGTAGACACCAGATGCACCTGGAAGGCGTGGACCTCGTCCAGTCCGAGCCGATCCGGCGATCGGCCAAAATGGCGGCTAAACTTTGCGACAGCATAAAGATAGGATTGCTGCGTGGCCGGAGAAAGATTGCGGACCGTCATGTCCTCGATCATCCGGCGACGCAGAGGGCTCATCTCGGCCATCTGGATCTCCTGTCTGAAGGGGGGGGGTGCAACACCCAAATCCTCTCAGACAGGAGCCATCTCTCAAAGCGGGCACCAACTGCCGCGACTAGCGGCTTAGTTCAATCCTGAATCACGTAAGCTGCGACACGCTTTTAGGGCAGCGCTCGAAAGGGGGCGCTGCTACTGGATTCTGTCCGAAAACACGGGTATCCTCGCAGCATGACTTTCATGATTCACATCGCGTTTGCGACTAGCGGACGAATTGATTGCCCGGCCTGATGCGTCGGGTCGGGTCTGTCTGCGCATGTGTGAACATCACGACGCTGTTTGCGTCCGCGAAAGTCTATGATCATGTCTTTGAACGAACCCACGTTACACCTCGTGTGCGGCAAGATCGCTGCCGGAAAGTCGACACTTACGAGCGCTTTGGGGAGGATGCCCAACACGATCGTCGTAAAGGAGGACTATTGGCTGGCTCGCCTTTATCCGGGCGAACAGAACAATTTAGCTGACTACATCCGCAACTCTAGGCGGCTGCGTGACGCCATGAGCGAGCATTTAATCAGTCTTCTGCGTGGTGGAGTGTCGGTGGTGCTGGATTTCCCCGCGAACACACGCGGCAGTAGAGCATGGATGCGCACGCTGTTTGAGGGGGCGGGGTGCGCCCACCAGCTCCACTTTCTCGATGTGGCAGACGAGGTTTGCAAAGCCCGCCTTCGTCAAAGGAATGAGGGCGGCGAGCACGAGTTCAACGTCAGCGACGATGACTTCGCTCTCTTTACCAGTCACTTCGTTCCGCCCTCTCCCGAAGAGGCGTTCGAGGTGATAGTGCATCGTCCGTGATGATTGAACGTTCGCTATCGCGTTCTTCGAGCCGATAGCGAACCGACGGCTGACCACCACTACACCCGTTCTGAAGGCACGCGCATCGTCCCGCGATCGTCGCGCCAGCCTTCATCGGACTCTTGTGGCACTTGCTCGATAATGCCGAGTTGATGTGATCTGCTTTAACCACGCTGCGGTGCGACACTGCCACTTCCAGAGATACCTGGCGCCATCGAAGTGGCCGAAATCGACGCCGATGCCAAGGATTTCTCATGGTAATGTTACAAAGTGCAACGAAAGGTAGTCCACACCTCTGGACGTGGTCAAGACTGGCTCTATTTCGATATGCGGTAGATCAAGGAGGGAACTATGTCTGAACTCATAGTGCTTGGTTTTGATAAACCTGACGAAGCGGACGCGATACTCAGCCGGTTGTTGACGCTCGAAAAGGAGTACCTGATAGACCTCGAGGACGCCGTCGTTGCTATTCGAGACAGCGGCGGAAAAGTTCGCTTGAAGCAAAGCGTCAACCTTGCAGGGATGGGAGCGACAAGAGGCGGGTTGTCCGGAGCGTTGTGGGGGACTCTCGTAGGTCTCTTGTTTTTGAACCCTCTGGCGGGAATGGTTGTTGGCGGAGCGTTCGGAGCTGGTTCTGGTGCTATCGCCGGATCGCTCACAGACTACGGTATCGACGACAAACTCATCAAGAGCCTGGCTGAGACTATCCCAGCCGGCAGTTCAGCTCTCTTCTTGCTTGTACGCAAAGTGCAGCCAGAGAAGGTCCTCGAAGAATTCAAAAACAAGCGTGCACGTATTCTGAGAACCTCACTCTCTCCTGATCAGGAAGCGAGACTCCGCGAAGCGCTTTCACCTGTGGCAACGGAAGCCGGATCGGCAGCTCCCTCATGATTGTCGGGTAAACGCGTGCTCTCTCATTGATAAGAGATCGATCCTCTAACGCCCCGGCTAGGTCCTCACGATCTTGCTGGCTTAAACCTGGAAGGAAAAAGCGATGCGCGTTTCGACTTTGTTGCTTCTTGGCGGGGCAATCATTGCAGGCTGCACCCCAACACAACAAGGCGCCGGGATCGGTACCGCCACAGGCGCTGTGGTTGGCGGCGTGGTGACAAATAACGTGCGTGGCGCGGCCGTCGGGGCGGCAATTGGCGGTGCGTAACCCGCTATGTTCGTGTGGGAATT